>CAJXQE010000185.1 GCA_913058215.1 uncultured Verrucomicrobiales bacterium | reverse complement strand
GAGATCAGCCTCGGTCTCGTGGGCTCGGAGATGTGTATAAGAGACAGGTCAAGAAGTGTATCCATATCTTCCGCTCGTCCAGTCATTTGAACCTGGATGAGAAGCAGGAAGGCGAAATTGCGAATCTGGTAAATCGACACGAGCTGAGTCCAAAGGAATTCAATGCCCCTGACACCTATCGTGATCTTACGAAGATCATCCGAAAGCGTTGACATTTTCCCGGATACCCTTCAAAAGATGCGCACATGAATCTTCGATTTCTATCCTTCGTTATACTTGCTGCAATGGTCCTGTGTCAGATCAGCTGTGGCATGGCCCGCAATACGATGCACCGGAACCGGGCCTTCAGAGCTGCGAAGAATCAGTTGAAGCGAAGCGTCTCTGCAATAAAGAGAGAGCGGCAGCTGTCTGATTTCATCATTCCAATTCAACAGTCTTAGAGCATCGATTTCACAGGGTCGAATCGGGAAAAATGAATTATTTTTCCGAATTTGCGTAATTACGCAGTTCGTCGGGACATTGTACAGTGATCCGATGGGCCTACGAGTGGAAGAGTCTGATGAAAGTTTTGAGAAGTTGCTGGCGAGTCATCGCAGGCAGATTCACGCTTATTTGATTTCTCTGGTCGGAAATCCGACCGACGCCGAAGATCTCCTGCAGTCTTCGATGGTCGTTCTTTGGGAAAAAAGAGATCAGTTTGAACTCGGGACGAATTTTTCGGCATGGGCGAAACGGGTCGCTCTCTTTCATGCAAAGAACCATCTTCGTAAGATCGCGCGGAGAGGGGATCAGCCTCTGATGGACGAGCATCTTGCCGGGATAGTCAGTGAGCGCTTCGATGAAAGAGAGGCGGAGTTTGCCCGCAATCGCAAGGCTCTTCAGAGCTGCATGGCGAAACTTCCGGAGCGTCAGCGAATCGCTATCGAAGGCAAATTCCTCGAAGGACACTCTGCCGAGACAACTGCTAAGGCGCTGGGAGTCACTCCGAATGCCCTCGCTCAGATCATTTATCGTGCCAAGGACAATCTCATCAAGTGCATGAAATCGGAATCGCAGGGACTGAACAAAGAATTCTCCTGACATGGAAACAAAAGACAGAAAGCAACTCGATTCACTGCTCACTGATTTGGCAGTGGACCAACTCGATCCGGTCGATACGGGAAAACTGCGGGACATTCTCAAAGAGAATCCCGAAGCAGTGGATGTGTATCTGGAGCATTCCACCCTCGAAGCCTGGCTTAGGTCTGACGAGTGGATCGCTGAGCCTGTTGATGGGAAAATCGTATCGCTTAGCGAGGGGCCGGTATTTGATCAGGCTGCGGGAACAAAGAGTCGTCCTTATGGCGCTGTTGCCGCGATTGCCGCAGTGTTAATCGCGATGGCAGCCTTCGCCTTTTGGAAGAGTGGCGATGAAGGGGCTGAAAGATCTTCAGCTCTTGCGCTTGCAAAGCCGGAAACAAAAAGGCCGAAGAAATCCGTCGTTGCTCAAAAAGAAATTTACCCTCTTAGCGACAAGCATCCGGCCCTGTCGGGCAATGGAAATGTTCGTGGAGGAGTTCCGGAAGAGATCGATCACCTTCCCGAAACGGTGGGTTACAATCGTCATGTTCGAGCTCTTTTGTCAGAGAATTGTTTCTTCTGTCATGGACCCGATGGAAATAAACGCAAAGCGGAGTTGCGACTGGATCAGCGGGAAGGTGCCCTCGATTCGATTCAACCGGGAAGCCCGGAAGAGTCTGAGTTGGTGGCCCGTCTTTTTTCAACCGATCCTGACGAAATGATGCCTCCTCCGGATTCCGGTCGACATCTCACTGACAATGATAGAAAGCTTCTGAAGCGGTGGGTCGAGCAGGGGGCCGAGTATGAAGAGCACTGGGCTCTAGTAGGCCCTGTCGAAAAGAAATTCGAATCCCCCGGTAAAGATCAATGGCCGACCAATGGGATTGATTTCTTTGTGAAGGCGAATCTGGATGCTGAGGGGCTGCACCCTTCTCCTGAAGCGGAAAAGGCAACCCTGATTCGGAGGATCAGCCTTGACCTTACCGGGCTGGCGCCGACTCCGGCGGAAGTAAAAGCATTTGTAAAAGATGAGGGCGAGGGTGCCTATGAGAAACTGGTCGACCGGCTTCTCGCATCAAATCACTATGGAGAGCAAATGGCCCTGCCCTGGCTCGATGCAACGCGTTATGCCGATTCCAATGGTTTCCAGCAGGATGGCGATCGCCATTCCTATATCTGGCGTGACTGGGTGGTGAAAGCGTACAATGACAACATGCCTTTTGATCAGTTCACGATTGAGCAACTGGCGGGAGATTTGCTGGAAAACCCGACCCAGTCGCAGCTCATCGCTACTTCCTTTAACCGGAACCATATGCTCAATGGCGAAGGTGGGGCGATCGCCGAGGAACAGCGAAACAATGTGGTTTTTGATCGGGTGGATACGGTGTCGACCATCTGGCTTGGTCTGACCCTGGCATGTTCACAATGTCACGATCACAAATACGACCCTCTTTCGCAAAAGGAGTACTATCAGTTTTTCGCCTATTTCAACAACATGCCCGAAACCGGGAAGGTCGATACCCGGCTCGGTCGTCTTCAATATGGCAAACCGGTTTTGAAGATCGCCTCGGCGGAGCAGGAAGCGAACGAGAAGCAGATGGTGAAGGATCAGGGAAAAAACAAAGGGATCATCACCAAGGCAAAAGCTGAAATCGACAAGGCAGCAGAAGCATGGTGGGACGCGGGCGTGGATCCAAAAAAGGTTCAGACAAAATTGAAGCCTGTCATCGGAAGGAAATTCGCGACCCTCGACGGATACAATGATCGCTATGTTCGGGAAGAGTTTCTCCGTCAGACGAGCAATGCAGGCTGGAAAAAGGCGCAGACGGAAGTCGATCGCCTGACAAAAGCGCTGGAGAAATTACGGAACGAAATGAAAACCGTGATGGTCGCGGAAGAGCGGGCCGACATCCGGCCGACGCACATTCTTGATCGGGGCGATTACGAAAGCCCGCTTGATCAGGTTCAGCCCGGCATACCGGCGGCACTGCATGAGTTGCCGGAAGGGGCTCCCGCCAATCGGCTGGGCCTCGCGAAGTGGCTCGTTTCCCCGGAGAATTCACTCACAGCGAGAGTAATTGTGAACCGCTACTGGCAGCAGTTTTTCGGAATTGGCCTGGTCAAAACCACCGAGGATTTTGGAGTGCAGGGTGAGGATCCTTCCCATCCGGAGTTGCTCGACTGGCTTGCTGTCGAGTTTGTGCGTTCCGGCTGGGATGTGAAACATTTGCACCGCCTCATTGTCACAAGCAGCACTTACCGGCAGTCTTCGCGCTTTACGGATGAGCTTCGAAAGAGTGATCCCGAAAACCGAATGCTGGCACGGGGAGCTCGCTTCCGGCTTCCCTCCATGGTGATTCGGGACCAGGCGCTTCAATTTGCCGGTCTGTTGAAACCGGAAGTGGGCGGAGAGCCTGTCTACCCATACCAGCCGGAAGGGTTGTGGCACGAATTCAGTTACGAGAAATTCCGTTATACTCCGGATCATGGCGACAAGTTGTATCGACGCAGCCTCTACACCTTCTGGAGGCGAACCGTTGGACCACCCAATACCTTCGATGCGGCGAACCGCCAGGTTTGTATGGTGCGGAGTAAGCGGACCAATACTCCTCTGCACGCTCTCATCACCTTGAACGATCCTACTTATGTGGAAGCGGCGAGAGTCTGGGCGGAGAATCTTGCCTCGGAAAAACTGGATAACCCTGTTCAGTTCGCTTTTCGGAAAGCAACCGGGCGCGATGGAACGCCCGAGGAAATTGCGACTTTGGAAAGTGCGAGACAAAAGGCTCTCGATCACTTTTCCAGTCACAACGAAGAGGCAGTCAAACTTCTTGCTGTTGGAGAGTATCCTAAAAAGAAAGATTTGGATCCGGTTGAAGTGGCGAGCCTGACCCACCTGACTCAACTGATCTTGAATCTCGACGAAGTATTGAACCGGGAGTGAATCATTCTATGAATCCTGTATTTGAACGCAATCTCCGGCAGACCCGCCGTCAGCTTTTTTCCACCGCTGGAACCGGTCTCGGTGCGGCTGCTCTCGCATCCTTGATGGGGGAAAGTGTTACGGCACAAACGAAAGCGGGGGACGGCGGCCTTCCCGGTTTTCCCAATTTCGCAGCCAAAGCAAAACGGGTCATTTATCTGGCTCAGGGCGGAGCGCCTTCCCATGTCGATCTCTTTGACTGGAAGCCGGGCCTCGCGGCGAAATACGGCGAGCAGCTTCCTGATTCTGTCAGGATGGGGCAGCGGCTCACGACGATGACCGCAAATCAGAAAACGCTGCCGATGCTGCCGGCGATCCGACCTTTTAAGCAGTACGGAGATTGCGGCCGATGGCTGTCGACTCTGATTCCCCACACCGGCTCTATTGCCGATGATATTTGCGTGGTGAACTCGATGCACACCGAGGCGATCAATCACGCGCCCGGAATGACTTTTTTCCTAACCGGATCCCAGATTCCCGGACGCCCCAGCATGGGTGCCTGGCTGAGTTACGGTTTGGGAAATGCCAGCGAGAACCTACCGTCCTTTGTCGTCATGACATCACGTGACCGGGAGAATTCCTGCGGACAGCTTTTCTTTGATTACTACTGGGGGAGCGGATTTATTCCTTCGAAACACCAGGGAGTGCAGTTTCGAGGCACCGGTGATCCGGTCATGTACCTTTCCAATCCGAATGGGGTGGACCGCTCGCTTCGCCGTACCTTGCTCGATGATCTCGCGAAGATGAACGAGATGAAACTCGCCGATTACGGCGATCCCGAGATCGAGACGCGGATGACCCAGTATGAAATGGCTTATCGAATGCAGACTTCGGTGCCGGAGCTGACGGACATCAACACCGAGCCAAAGCACATTCTCGATATGTATGGGCCGGATGTGCAGCGGAAGGGATCTTTTGCGAGAAACTGCCTCATTGCGCGCAGGCTGGCGGAAAGAGGAACCCGTTTTATCCAGCTGATGCACGCGGGGTGGGATCAGCACAATAACCTGCCGACTCAGCTTGAGATTCAATGCCGGGATACCGATCAACCGGCGGCTGCGCTGGTAAAAGATTTGAAACAGCGCGGATTGCTGGAGGATACTCTCGTAATCTTCGGGGGAGAATTTGGACGGACACCGTTCGGGCAGGGCGATATCAAGAACAAGCAAAAGCACGGTCGTGATCACCACGGTCGTTGTTTTAGCCTTTGGATGGCCGGCGGAGGAGTGAACGCCGGAACGCAATACGGAAAGACTGATGACTACGCATTCAACGTCGCCGAAAACCCTGTCCACGTTCACGATTTTCAGGCGACGCTTCTTCACGCATTGGGCATTGATCACGAGAAACTGACGTATCGATTCCAGGGCCGTCGTTTCCGCCTGACCGATGTGCATGGAAAGGTGATTAAGGAGTTGTTGAAGGGATAGGGGAGGCACCTCAGTGCATTTCTTCGGATCAAACCGGAGTGAGGGCTGGATGATGAATCCTTATCATTTGCGGAAGAAATGGACTCGATTTCGCACTGGTTCAAAGACCTTGGCCGTTTGCTTCCAGAGTTGGACAAGAATTTCCCACCCGGACCTAGCTGAGAACCCGCCTCACAGTAAAAAGACCTGCTGGCCTGATCGCAAAGAAGGGATATAATCGCCCATGACACTTTGGTATTGGATCGGGCATACGATGTCCCGGATCGTTGCAAAATTCTTTCTCTCCTATCGGATCTACAACCAGGAGGCGATGACGAAAGTCGAGGGCGGTCTTCTCATCGCTTCGAATCACGTTAGCTTTCTCGATCCGCCTCTCGTGGGGATCGGCTACAAAACTCCTATCCATTATTTTGCGCGGAAGACGCTTTTTGATCGCCCCATCGCTAACTGGATTTTCTCGCGGGCCAACGCAATTCCCGTAGATCAGGAAAAACCGGAGCTATCGATTCTTCGGAAAGTGATTCAGCTATTGAAGGATGACGAAAAGGTCGTGATTTTTCCTGAGGGAGAGCGCTCGCTCGATGGAGAGATCAATTTGCAGGGGCAACCGGGAATCGGAATGATCGTGGCCAAGGCAAGGGTGCCGGTACTTCCTGTGCGTTTATTCGGTCCGGAAAAGGCTTTGCCCAGAGGCTCGGGCAAGCTGGTTCGCCAGCCCTCAGCAATGGTGGTCGGTGAGCCGATTGATTTTACGGATGTGGTGGAGAACAAAGAGCTATCCACGAAGGAACGTTACAGGACCGTTGCTGCCCGTATCATGGAGGAGATCTCGAAATTGAAATTGCCTGAGGAAGAACAAGCCCGTCAGGATGCCTGGGAGGCTAAGAAGAAATAGGAGAGAAGTGGGCAAAAAAAGGGCCAGTGGACTTTCTGATGAAAGCCCGCTGACCTCGGAAATTTGATTGGTGAGGCGGTTTAGACCCTGGCTTGAAAAGCCGTAATGATATCTCTGATATCTTCCTTGGGAATGTCATCAGCCATTTCGCAGACCTGCTTGACGACTTTGGCACGCATTACTGGAGGAACTTTTTTCCAGCAGCGCTGCATTTCCTCTGCGACCATGGCTTCGCGGTCTACGAGAGGAGAATAAAGGTAGGCTTTGCCTTCGCGCTCGGTGCCGACAGCACCTTTTTTCATCATTCGCGCCAGGTAAGTTTTCACGGAATCAACGTCATGGGGATGACCTTGTTCCTGGAGTAGTTGATGGACGGCTTTAGCACGAATGGGCGCGTGTTCCCACACGGCATTCATGACTGGCCATTCCGAAGGAGACAATTGGGGGAGAGTCATTTGGTATAAGGATTGAAGTAGTTGAGAGTTAACAAATAACCGAAAGTTTATTTTAGGCAAACATATGTTATTTGCGGTAACCAGATTGGCGAAATACTGATAAAAGGCAAGCTATTTCTAATATTGTGTTACGAAGCAGAAGTGAAACTGGCTATGTTTTATTCCAAAAAATTACGAGATTTCCAGAATCCCGACCCGCTGCAATAATTTCCAATTTCCCGTCGCCATCTAAATCAGCAACTTTTAAGTCTTCTACGGCAACAGTATTATCGGCCACCCACTGTGACGCCCAGGTGCCGTCATCCTTACGGGAAAATACTTTAATTCCGACTTTTCCATCTTTGTCTGGTTTTCTCCAACCGACCACAACTTGTTCGCTTCCGTTGCCATTGAGGTCGGCAACAGCGAGAGCATGGCCCTGATTCAGAGCGTCAGTCAGGGTGGTTCGGATCCAGTTTTCGCCGGTGCTTTTTCTTTCGTAAACGACCAGTTCATTCCCATGAAGGGGTTCGATTGCGGCGATAAACGTGGAACCCTGACGAACTTCGCCAACCCCCTGTGTCGGCGGCGTCGAATTTTCAGGGGTGATGATCCGTGCATCGCGTTCCTCTCCATCGAGGACGCTGCGCTGGACAATTCCCTCCGCTCCGCCGACCAGGATGTCTCCTTCGATGTCATCAAAGTTGTGAGTTACGTGGAGACTTTTTTCGATCACTTCGTGTTTCCACTGATCCGGAGTATTCTCATCGGGATGGTAAACGCGGACATTTACTCCATTTTCCCCGGCACCTTTGGCATTGCCAATTCCGTGAAGGGGGAGAACAACAAGATGATGTTTGCCATCTTCCGCTTTGACCCAGCGCATCCGGTGAATGGTCGGATCATTGTGAAGTTGGATTGCCTTCCATGGGGCGCCGGCGGTTTCCGGGCGCTCAAGCATGTGGACGGATCCGGAGGCCTTCGGATCATTCGTTTCCCCCGGATTCCATTGGCCGCCAACAGCGACTTCAACCTTTCCGTCTCCATCGATATCTGCTGCTGCGATGCAGACATTGTCCCGCAGGGTTAAATTCTTCAGCAGGGTATTTTCTTTCCACGAAGGATTCTCATACCAGGAGAATTCTTTCTTATCCGCCAGAAGGATGTCTGTCTTGCCATCTCCATTGACGTCGCCCAGGGCAATGCCGTAGCCGATTTCGACTTCGGCATCGATGGTCTGCGCTTCGAACTTCAGTTCTTCCTGCGCCTGTGTTAGTGAGGCGAAAAATGAGCCGATCAGGCAGCTCAGAATAGTGGTCTTTCGATTCAAAAGGGTCATACCATCGATTGAACAGGGTTAGATCCCTGTTGGCAACCGATTAGGATAGACTCTTTGCGCCGGAAAATGTTCAATCCAGAATCAATTTAGTACCGCCACCTGCCGGTGGTTTCGGCTTCGGTTTCGGAGCATTGGGATCCACTGGAGGTCTGGGAGCCGCCGGTGGTTTCTCGGGAGTGAAAACCCGGATGTGAGGAATTTCCGGTGGATGAATTTCGATCTGAATCTCCTCTTCGCGCGTCGCTTCCTGAGCGGCGAGGGCGGTAATGTAGGGGGCGATTGCCCAGCTCTGAAGGCGGGAAGCTGTCCATTCCGCTCTTTCTGCGGTCAGATCGTCGATAAATTTCTTTTGCTTCTCCGGGGTGTCCGCTTCTTTGGGCACCGCTGCGGCAATCCGGCTGGCAGCCTCTTTGTGTTCGTTGTTCAGCTCCTCGACGAGATAGGGGCCCACGGCATTGGCGACCTTCATGTAATCGCCCTTGGGAAGACTGTTCAGGTTGTAACGGAGAGTGGTTCGTTTCGGGATTGCTTTCGGCGAAAGTTTTTCCCCTTCCCAGATCGTCCACCCTGCCTGGATTCCGTGAAACTCGGATTTTGAGCGCGCCTGCAGGTAGGTGTCAAAACTGTCCGGAGCGACGTAGTAGTAGAAGAGTGCCCGCCGGTTGTTGGAAACGGTTTTGCAGAGTTTGTCGAACTCGGAATTTTGAGCTGAAAATTGCTCCTGAGACCAGCCGCCTTCTTCACGAAATCCGACGGAGTACTTGATCCGGTCGCCGGCACCTTTGTCTACATAATACTTAAAGTCTTTCGGCCCGAATTTTCCGTCACCGAAAAATGCGGAGACCTTTTTCACGTCATATTTGAATTTCTGGACCGTCAGCTCGGCCTTTCCCTGACTCCCGAAGATCCTCTTGAGCGCGGTGGTATCGGCCAGAGCTTTTCCTTCTCTGCTGGCCATTGTCATCTTGAGACCATCCCAGGCGGCGAGGTCTTTCTCCTTGCCGCGGGTCAGTCGATAATCCTCTTTCAGGACGATGAAGCGGTCGTTGTCGTCCTTCCGCGTTCCCTTCAAAGAGTAGGTGTAGGCCCCCAGCTGTTTACCGGTGAAGACCAGATCGGTAAAATTCTTGTCGATTACATCTCGAATGCTGAGGGCGTGCTGATAGGGGTCGCCGAAGTAATAAACTTTCTGATTCTTACAAACGACATACAGAGCTGACGCTTCTTCATCGGCAAGCCGAGGATTGGGCATTTTGACATCCTTGGCGGCGGTGATGGCGGCTTCAGGTGTCTGCGCGAGGATGGCGGCGAGTTCCTTGTTTTTCTGGTCAGAAACCAGAACAACTTGCTCGTTCTCCACTTTTTTCTCCTCCAGTTCTTTGACTTTGGCCTGCCACTCTTCAATGTCGGAAGTTTTGTCGGCGAGATCTTTATTATTTTCCAGCAACTCGTCCAGCTCGGCGGAAAGTTGGGCGGCTTCGTCCGGAGTGGGAACGTTTTCCTGAGTCTGTGTCTGAGTCTGTTGAAGAGCAGCCAGATTTTCCAGAGTTTTGTCGCGGCTGACTTTCATTGACTCCAGCTCTTCCACGGAGACCTCAGGAATGTTTTCAACGATTTTTTTGACCGCGTCAGTGATACTCAGACTGCTGACGATCAGAATGAGGAGGAGAACACCGACGACATTGGTCATGGCGTCCATCAGGGAATCCATACTCCGTTCTTCTTCAGCTTTTGCTCGGCGTGCCATGGGGGGAAATCAGTTCAGGGTTCGAGGTGGTCGGAAAACATGGTGAGATCAATTTTTCCTTCTCCGGGCAATGGGAGTCGGCCGGGGATAATCTCGGTTCCGTTGGCCTGATTGTAACCGGATACAACACTGGAAGCCTGGCTAAGGGCTTTCACGGCTCCGCTGTTTCCGCGGACGAGGAAAATGAGCCGGTTGTAAGGTTTCGATGCGATTGTCTTGAGCAGGTTGATAAAGTCCTCACTTTGATTCAGCGAGGCTAAAGGCACCGCGACGGGTTCTTTCGTCAGGCTCGTGTGAATGTAGACTCCCTTGTCAGAGATTTCGGCAAAGAAGGGCTTCGTATTGCTGCTGCTTCCGCTTGGACGAACTCGCAGAGCTGCGGCATCGGGTGGAAGTTTGCGCTTTTTGATTTCCTCCTCTTTTTCTTTGATGGCCACGAGGAGCTCATTATTGTCTTTTACCAGCTTCTTGTTGGTGTCTTGAAGGATGTTGAATTTGGCGATCAATTCTTCGCGGCTGGCATCGATCTCCTCCTGGTTATCCAGCATTTCCTTGAGGTTGGCGAGTTTGTCCCTTTTTTGAATCGAATCCTTGTTGGTTTGAATCAGGTTCTCAATCATCTGCTTGAGCTCCTCCTGCTTCTTCTGCTTTTCTTCCTTTTCCTTTTTCACCAAGAGATACTCACGGGCCCGTTCGACTTCTTCGGGTGTTTTGCCCTCGCCCTTGTTCATCGCCATGAGGTTAACCACGACGATAATCAGAGTGAGGCAGCCGATGATACACACCAGAATACTCAGGAAAGGGAACAGATTGACGGTTTGTCCGTCGTCTTTTCTTCGTCTTGCCATGTTTGCTTGGAGGAGTCGCAGCTCTTCCCGGGGGAATCACTGATTTCTACCTGTAAATTGAGGGGGATACTGGTTTTCGTGACTGAAAAAGGATCAGCCGAACCAACCCTTTTTCTTCACTACAATTTGGTTTCCGTTCAGATCTTTCAATACTTCGTTCAGATTCCCGATGCCCTCCGCCAGTGTTTTGAGCTGGCCTTCGATGGAACGATCCAGAGTTTTCTCAAATTTTTCAGCACGGCCACCGATTGCATCGATCTGTTTTTCAACGGCGGTGGCTACTTTCTCATGTTGTTTAACTTGCTCTGCTAAACTGGTGGACATGCCTTTCTGGACGTTTTCGAAACGGCCCATGATGTCCTGTTGATTGGTTGCCATGGCTTCTCCGATCGCTTTGAGTAATCCTGCATCGGATCCGACGTTACTGGCGGCGCCACCGTCGTTGAGGCGTCGGAGAAGATTGTCGATGCAGTACTCGTCAACGTCGGTCACCAGATCGTCTTCCTGATTTTGTAGAGCGCTGGCAGGGAAACTGAGGAGAATACTGAATACCAGAGCGAGAAGGGTGGTATCGAACGCAACTCCCATGTCGCCTAAAACGGCAGTGAGAGGTTCATTGATTGCCGACATGTCACCGGATCCGGCAGCGAGAACGGATCCAAATCCGCCAATCGCTCCCCCGATACCGACAACCGTTCCGATGAATCCCATGATCGGAATTGCCCAGAGGAACACTTTTACCAAAGAATAACTGCCCGCCACTTTTGCCGCATCCACTTCGGACTGGGAGGAAATCATCTGTGCGACCTCGGGGTTGTTCTGCCGGATGTAGAAGAACTCGAGCGCCTTTCGGATCCGGTTTACGATGTAGGTGTTGCGCAGCTGTTTCGGGAAATTGATGACGTGGTCGTGAAATTCCTTCAAATTCTGAGGCGTGATTTCAGAAGAAATATCAGTGGGCAGCGCCTGGATGATCATCGCACTGCGCTGCTTTCGGATACTGATCATTTTCAAAATCAAAATTCCAAGACACCAGAACATCAAGAGGCTGGTAGCATACTGCACCTTGCCCCGTTCGGTAAAAAGGGCGGAAAGGTAATTCCCTTTCGGGAGAATGTGCATGATCACATACCAGACGATGGTGCTCATCAATCCGATTCCGCCGGCGACCCAAATACTGACATACGAAGGAGACGGACCAACCGGGGTTGAACTGAGATCCAATTCGGGCAACTGATCGTAATACTGATCCGCCATCTCCTCAGCTGCGTCATGATGTTCCTCTGTTTGACCGAAATCTTCGGGGATTTGTATTTTCGTGGCGCAGCCCGGGCACTTAACGGTTTTACCGGCGTGATCGGGTTCAGCTTGGAGCGTGATATGACATGAGGGACAAGCGAAATTCATAGAGGTATGTTCGTCAGGATGGGATCTATCAATAGATGTATGAATAAAGGTAAGCAGGGCAAAGGAAATTATCCGGTAAATTCTTTAAAAAACTGAGAGGGAGCTTGCGGAATCCCCTGTATTTGCGAGAGATAGGTGGGGGACAATGCAAAACACGATACAGAATTTGGGGCGTCTTGCCCCCGCAGCAGCAGTATTCTGCCTGTTTGCAAACTGTGCCCACCCCGTAAAAATCAAGGAGCAATGGGGCGCTGCGATAGGAACGGGCGTCGATTTGCAGAAAGCGGAGCAAATCTGGACCCGGCTCAAGAACGGAGAGATCTCCTCGCCCGCTGAGCTGGATAGTTACAATGGTATTGTGACAGAGAGTGTTCGTCAGATCGGTCGGAACTGGTCTTCGGACAAAACGGCACTGTCCTCTTTGCGAACCCGGCAGGGAACTGTCTCAATTGATGTGGATGCCTCAACGATTCGGAACGTGGGCGAGGTCAATTATCTGGTGCCGGCTGATTTCATTAATATTCGGAGAGGCTTGCGCGAAACGGTAAAGGTTGAAGGCGCGGGAAGTTCTCTAATTGCCCGGCGCGGGAAAACTTCTGATGATCCTCTTATCTCGGAAAATGGGCTCTGGTTCCCTTTGACTGCTGTTCTTGATTTGGATGTTCCTGCCAGACCCGTTCTTCACCTGATTGATCCGACTCGACACAGTCAACTCGAATTTCCCGCAGGATTCTTTCCTCTTGAGGCGAATTATTCGGCGTTTATCGCCCGCGATTTTCAGGACAGGCAATTGCAGATCCTCGGGGTTCCTGCGATGCTGAAGTATCAAAAATTCGAAGACCGGATGGGGATTCGCCGGATATCCACTTTCAGTCCGGAGAAGAAAGCGGTCATTCTTGTTCACGGCATTAACTCCAGTCCGGCGACCTGGAACAACACGGTCAATGAAATGATGGCCGATCCCTTCGTGCGGGAGAAATGCGAATTGTGGACCTTCGGATACCCGTCTGGAGCTCCGATTCCTTTTCTGGCAAAAGAGTTGCGAAACTCCGTTCGTGAGATGTGCGAGTTTCGAGAACGAAACGGTGCGTCTGATCCCGGGATTACTCTGGTGGGACACAGCATGGGTGGCTTGCTTTCAAAGACGCTGACCCAGTCGAGCGGTGATGAAAACTGGTCATTGGTCTTCAGCGTTCCTCATGAACAACTGAAGCTCCAGGAGAAGGAGAAAACCGTCATTCGCGAGATGTTCTATTTTGAGCCGAATCCTCACGTCGAAAAAATCATCTTTATCTCAACGCCTCACCGGGGCAGTTCTCTCGCGGAACGTCCGGCCGTGAAATTGGTGTCTGATCTTGTCCAAATGCCAACCACTCTAATCAAGCTGTCGGCTGATATTTTTAATATGAACACGGGAGTGCTCACGCCGCTGGGGCAGCAAATTACCCGGGAAAGCTCTTCGAGTATCGACCAGCTTCGCTCGGATTCTGAATTTTCTCAGATCTTCCGGGATATGCCGCTCAATCCGGCGGTGCGATACTATTCCATTATCGGCGGCAAAAACCTGGGGCAGGGGTCGCTTGTAGAATCCAGTGACGGCGTAGTTCCATATACCAGTTCCCATATCGATCAGGTCGAGTCCGAGTTGGTCGTGGAATCTGATCATGGTGCTCACAAGACCAAAAAAGGGATTGCTGAGATCATTCGAATTTTGAAGGAATAGGAAATTTTACGCGATTTCCTGGTTTTCAAGCAGGCGTGGAACTTGTAGGTTTCGGGCCTATGATTCGGAAAAATTTCATCAAGTCTCTACTTCTGGTCTTCGCTGTTGCGATCGGGCTTCCTTCTTTTGCAAGCTCTGCGGACAAGCTCAAGCTCCTCCTTGTCGATGGTCAGAACAATCATGCGTGGAAGGAAACTTCTCCTGTTCTCGTTACTATTCTCGAAGATTCGGGGCGTTTCGACGTTACGGTCAGCACCTCTCCAGCTTCACCACCACGCGCTCCACGCAAGCCCAAGAAGGGCGATGATGAAGCGATGAAAAAATTTGCTGCTGATATTAAAGCCTGGGAACTCCAGTCGAAGAAAATCAAAGAGCAAAGTGCAGGACCTGTCTCTTATACACATCTGACGCTGCCGACGAAGAGGATAGTGTA
>CAJXQE010000184.1 GCA_913058215.1 uncultured Verrucomicrobiales bacterium | reverse complement strand
TCTACACTATCCTCTTCGTCGGCAGCGTCAGATGTGTATAAGAGACAGCGTTGGCACGGCGCAACACTGCGATCGCCCATTCCTGGTCGTAGACGCTGTCGGGCGGCGGCGGCGACTTTAACTCCCATTTAAGTGCGCCGGGTGAGTCGGGCTTTTCTTCGTCCAATGAAAGTTCGCTGGCACCGCCTCCTCGTTTGTCAGCCCGTGATCGATCACGTTGATCGAAGATGAAATGCTTCACCGCACCCAGGAGGTAGGAGCGAAATTTACCCCGGCCACGTTCGATTTGGCTGAGTGCATCCCGTTTCAAAAAGGCAGCAAAAAAAGCATGTGTCAGGTCACGCGCCGAATCATTTCCGGTCATGTGCCGGATGAAGGTGTGCACTGGTTCGTAGTATGCCTCGCACAGTTCGGAAAGAGCCGTCTTGGCCGTGTCCGACTCGCCCCGAGCCGCGAGAACGCAAGTCCATCGCGTGGTATGGAACCCGGCTGAGCCAGAAGCGGAATCGGAGTCAGGATCTTTCATCGTGTGGAGATCACAAGTTCAGCTCGCGGGGACAAATTCAAATTCCACCCAGGCGCGATACTGATCGCTCCCATTGGACAGCTCAAATAGAGGCAATCGTTGCAGCTCGGGATACATCGGAGCATTGCGACTGGATTTCCCGGCCAGTCGGTTCATTTGCATGTAGGCTTCGCCACCCGATCTCCCTTCCGGCAGGACAAAAAGGATTGTTCGCATATCCAGTGTATTGGCTTCCAGAGTCCACTCCAGATTCTCGCCCGGGTAGATACGCTTCATGTCATCCGAAGGGGATACCTGAGCCCCTTGCCAACTCGGTCCGTCAAAAACCACTTTTGCTTTCATGATGCCAGCCGACTTCCGCCGCGTCTGGAGAAGCACGCTCGGTTTCGACTCATTCAGTACCACCTTATTGACAGCGACTGCGTAGTGACCTTCGAAATGATTCGGTGTGGTGGAGGCCATCAGCGGTATCAGTAGACTGACAGCGACCATTGCGCCGGGTGCCAGAAACATCACTAGCACTAGCCAAAAAACCCGCTTTGGCCAGGGGTTTTCGCCGGGTGCAAGTTGTGCCGTGGAGCCGGCCCGGTATGTCCGGTTCACTAGTAATAGGGTCAGTGCAATAAACACCATGGCAAAAATGCCGACAGGCAGGACCGCCGTCGCCAGGAAGGAGTTCTCCGCAAATAACAGGCTGCTCAAGAGGCAGGCTAGACCGATAACGCCCCCAAGCACGACAAGGCGCGACAGCGAGCGGAATTTAAAAGGCGGCATCTCTGGCGTATTCTTCTCGCGCTCAAGAAAAGCTCCACGCTCAGTAGCGGTGACCGATTGACTCAGCCACTTCAGGGTACGGCGGATCAAGGGGATACCGAGAGCAATCGCGGTCAACACACTTAGCGACAAGACCCATCGAGGTGCGTTCGCCAGAGAAAACAGGAACAGGCAGAGAATCGTAAATGCCAGCAAGATCATTGGCCAGCACCAGGCCGCGGTGAGAAGCTGGACACGCCCCTGACATTGACCCAGCACTCGCTGACGGCGTAGTTGTCTCCAGGCGAATAAAGTTGCAGGAATCGCACAGGAGAGAATAAAGGCGACGGTGCCAACGCCCAGCAACAGCACAAAGATGACACGATCCGTTGGGGTTCCGGAATCCTGGGTCGAGCGAAGTCTGTTCTCCTGATCGCTTAGTACTTCGATTTCCGTCGCCACTTGCTTCGCTTCCGGATGATCCACTGTGAACATTGCCAGAATTTTCTCCTGCTCACGTTTCCGCTCAGCCAGGGCATCGGTGGTGACACTTTTGATCTTTCGCATTGAAGCTACATTTTGTGCCTCCTGCATTCTCACCGAATTCGCACTTAAGAGACTGGAGATGAACAACAACAAAGGAAATGCCACGCTGCAAAATGTCAGAAGCAGAGCTAGAGTCGGTCGGTTTTTAGAATCCACTTTCGGAGGCGAAATGCCAGCTCCCCTGGCCGATGGAGGAGGGGCATCCGTCATTGGTGGCACACTTGCAAGATCGGTTTGAACTTCGTGTGCACTTTGCTGACGACGATCACGCTCCTTCTCCAAAGTCCGGAAAACGATCTCATCGACTTCAGCACCCACGCTGGTTTTTTCGGAAGGAGCCGCGAAGCGACCGATCGGCAGTTCGCCGGTCAGCATTTCGTAGAGCACCACTCCCAGCGAGTAGATGTCCGCTCGATGATCGACCGTGGTCGGCTCTTCTATCTGTTCCGGCGCCATGTATTGAGGAGTCCCCGGAGCCGCACCCTGAGTCAGCGTCAACCCGCGTGCCGTATCATCGAGTAGTTTGGCGATGCCGAAGTCGGCAATCTTGATTTTCCCCCTGGTATCAAGAAGGATGTTTTCCGGTTTGATGTCGCGATGCAGGACTCCCTCATCATGGGCGAATTGCAGGGCTTCACAGATCTCGGGAACCACCTCAAGCGCCTGGTCCGGGGTGAATCGACCGGCTCGCATCGCCTGACGTAGATTCACCCCGTCGACGAACTCCATTAAAAGGAAAAAGTAGCCGCCCGACTCACCAAAATCAAAAATGCCGACAATCTTCGGGTGGTTGAGCTTGGCCAACATCTGCGCTTCACGAATGAAGCGCTCGGTGAACTCCGGATTCTCGGCAAGGGACTTTGGCAGGATTTTCAGCGCCACCACTCGATCTAAGTGTAGTTGCCGGGCCTTATAAACTGCCCCCATGCCCCCGCAACCGATCAGATTGAGAACCTCCAATTGGGGAAATGCCTCCGCGACCTCCTCGATTGCGGGTGCCTCGAACCTCGGAAAAGCCACGGTCGCGGTATTCGCTGCGGCGTCTTGATCGACCACCGCAGCCATGGCACACTTCGGGCACAGGCCCGACGGCGCGGAAAGTGGGATCGGTTCACCGCAAGTGGGGCAGTCCTGCAACTCTTTGGGCGTTGGCGCAGACTCAGCGTGATCACCTTCATCGTTCTTGATCTCAGGAGTTTCTTTGTTGGTTTCGTCTTTCATGCCCACTTCCTGAGGTTTTCTGCGGGTGATATTACCAAATTTCTTCAGAAAGTTAGTAAGATCGACCGCTTCCCTCCCACTGTTCCTCAGACGGAGGATGCCGGAAACGCCCATGTCCGGAAAGACATTTCCGGCTCGGTTGAGGAAAAGTCTCCGGAGTTTACTGCTGAGAATTTACTTTTTATACTCCACCGCTTTGACGCTTCGCTTCTGCCCGGCGGGCAGGCTGTTTGCCTCCGGCGCGGCGTGCTGGGGCACCTTTCGGTGGTGACCCATGAGCCGACCGAAAGCGAATGGCGCTGGCCCTTGCTGAGTTTGATAGGGGTAACTCCGTCTCCGATCTTAATTGGGCGCTTTTGAATACGCAGCAATTTCTTTTCGTTCATAGATACGGCAGTAAGGATCAATTCTCCTCTTGCCGAGTTTCTGAGAGCTTTGAATCCGGTGGCAGACGGCGGCGAGCAATTTGAGCTCATGGATCCATCGCTGAAGGACCACTATTGGGGGATAGAAATTTATCGAGAGGGGGATACCATCTACCTCTATTTGAACGCTTCCTGGAATCCGCGGATCATTGTCAGTGTTGCCGCGAATGGATCCCTGAGTCCTCCGGCAAGGTCACCAGATCTGTAGCTAAATGTATGAATAAAATTGTTATTCCTCTCTTGTTGGTTTTCTTAAGCCTGCCTTTGGTCAAAGCGCAGACCGACGAGAATCGACCGAATGTCCTTCTGCTGATTGCGGACGACTTGAACAGTTGGCTGCTCGGTGATCCGGAGCGATACGCTGGCAAGGTCATCGCACCGAACCTTCTCGAGTTCGCCGGGACGGGAGTCAATTTCGCCCGTGCCTATACTGCGTCGCCGGTCTGCTCCCCCTCAAGAACCGCGTTCTTTTCCGGGGTCGCTCCCTGGACATCCGGGCACTATCACAACTCCCTGAAAGTCGAAGAGAGCGAGCAGCTTAAGGACGCGGTGTCCCTGGGTACCTCTTTCAAGAACGACGGCTACACGACTTTGTCGTATGGAAAGATTTCTCACGGCGGGCATCAAAGGGATGCCTGGGATGAAAATGTTGGTCACAGACGCGATCCGAATCCCCCGGGGTATCCATCGGGCGGTCAGGAACTTGCTGTCCTTAGAAAAAGAATTGCTGCTTTCCGTCGCTCAAACTCGCGCTCAGGGTCCAACCGGATTGCCTAGGGTCGAGGATGTTCATGATCGCGAGGGGACGATAGTATTTGTCAAGCTTCCGGAAAGATCCACCCGTGCGGTTGTGCTCGTGACGCCAATCAGCCAGGTCCCCTGAAAAGTCTTTGAAATTCTTTGGTTTTTCTTCTCCTGTTAGGATTCTTCTCATGGCCTCCAGGTCTTTATTGTAGCGCTTGTTGTTCATGTCTTTGTATGAACTTTTCGCAACAGTGCCCGGGGTTTCTTTCATCACTTTTCCAAACCCGGATTTCTCATCAATCCATATTTTCTTATACCGGTTCCAAAACTTTTTGGATTTCACCATTTCGAGAAAACTTCGAAAAACCGGGTCGGTCACTATTAGGGAATACGCGAGAGTGACCGGTTGATCGGCAGGAGTGTTCTGGCTGAATTCCTTAAGTTTGCTCGTCACTCCTTTTGTCTTTCCGGTGAGGTCGAGGTATTTTGCCAGTAGGCGCAGCATCGCATCGTCGAATTTGTTGCCGAAGGTCCCCTTACACGAAAAACTTGAAGTGAATTCGAGCTCGAAAGCACGCCATTCTACGGATTTGGGAGGGTAAAATTTGGGCGATTTTGCTGAAAGACCAGACCCACCCATCCATTCCTGTTTCCCATCTTTCCAACTAATTTCACCATCAAACATGGCGAGTTCGGAGCAACTGTGGGAGACATTTCCCTGGAGATTGGTGACCGTTTGTCTCTGGCTCTGGCTTTTTCTTCCAAAGCTGGCCCACAAGAAGCGCAATCGGCTACTGGCCCGCTTCGTCACCGTTTCGAGTGCGAAAAAGGTGAGGTTATGGAATGCTTTCTTCCCATTGCTGTTCTTTGGATTCGTCCTCATTGCCTCGAGCACTTTGTCCCAGTTCCCGGTCAAGAGTTGGTCGTAATGTTTTCTCAGCTTGGACAGGGAGCCATTGGCATGGACGTAGTCGAATTCCAAGAGTGCTTCATCCTCCTTGATAACATCGAACTCAAATCCAGCGGAGGCTTCCATTTCCGATGAAATAGCTGTCGCCAGGTGGTCCGCCAACTCGTTGATTTTTGGCCCGATGGCTGCCAGGCTGATTCCGAAATGCTTTTGTAAGGCTTCCGCCAATTTGCGTTGAGACGCTTTCAGGATTTCGAGGTCATTCAAGTCGAGCTGATCAAGTTTCCCGGTGATTTTCTTGATAGCATCAATGACCTCAACCAGTTTCCCGGTAGGCGCCGTTTTCTCCAAAAGGTTTAAAAGGCTGAAGTTCGACAGAACTTGTTGGATTTCGAGGCCGGCGGCTTCGCTGGTGAATTTCAACAGGTCGAACTGTTTTTCGGAAAACAGTTCCTTGAGGGGAAGGTCGCCGATCCTCCGCTGAATCTCGGCGCGGAGAGCCTCCAGGGGAGTGAGATTGAATTTACCGGAGAGTTCTTTGAAAAGGTTTTCATGCTTTTCCTTCAATTCTTTTTCGGCCTCCGAAAGTAGATCGGGAATGGAGAGCAATTCACTCAATTCTGCCAAACCCAGGCCCTTCAAGAGGGGGAGAGACTGTGCTTTGGAGGCGAGACTGCTAAACTCTTCAGGAAGATCGTCCAGGGTAACTTTGTCCAATTGAACAGAGATCTTTTTTCGAAGTGCTGTGATCTTGCTATTTGACCAGGAGAGATCCGATGAATAAGAATTGAATGCCTCTTGCAGACGTGTCGATTTTTCTTTCAATACCAGCAGGTCAGGAATTGGGATTTTCAGTTTCTCCGTAATGCTATTGATTACTTCGCTCGACTTGTCGTCCAGCCCTTCGAGAAGCGATTCAAAATTGAAATCCTTCTTCCATTTCTCGAGATGACCGAGAAGGAAGGGGAGGGCTTTATTTTTCAATTGGAACTGCAGCTTGCCGTCTTCGTCGACCACTTTTCCGAGGAATGTCCCGATCAATTCCTCGGCAGATTTTTTGTCGATCAGGGATGCGCGCACTTTCGCGGATACGCTGACGCTGGTGCCTCTTGTCGAGGCTTTCCGAATCAGAATTCGGGTCGAGGGAGAATTTGAATCGGGCGAAAAAGCGATCAGTTCCAGTCTGGTAGCGTAGGTGACTTTGAGGCTGGCTTTTGCGCTGGCATTTCCGCCTATCTTATCTCCTTGCAGGGAGGGTTTGATGGCTGCTTGATTGGGAAGCAGGGATGCCAGGAGGCCAGGCTTGGAAGAAAACACTTCGCCCCAGGAGATGTTTCCTTTGAAAGAGAAGCCTCCTTGCATTTCGGTCATGAGGTATTCTCCCTTGCCCAGTTTTCCGAGATGGGAGCTATCCAGGGCAAACCGAAATTTGGGATTCGTCGTGAGATCGTCGGAAATAGCATCCTTAAGAAACTCGTTTTCATCGTGGGAGCGGATATACGATGCGGTGATGCTTGAATTGGCGTCGAGTCCGAACCCCACTGTTGCTCCCGTTGCTACGGGAATATTCTCTGCCGCGAATTTTCCTTCTACGCTTCCTTCGAGGAAATAGCGCAGGGCGGTGCCGTCGCCATTGGGATCTTCTTCTTTGGAATTCCAAGGGTAGATGGGTGCTTCAATTTCCTTAAGCCCATCGCCAATTCCCTTTTCTTTGTAAGCGAGAAACACTTTCGGATTGTTCTGGTTGATCAACTCAATGCCAAAGGCGGCCTCGCCTTTTGCAAAAAAAAGGTTCGAAGCTTCGTCTTTCCAGGTGCCGGTCAGAATCTCCTGGCGGACAAGATCTTTTGCCTTTTCTTCGGGAACCTTTTTTAACTTGAGGTTCTCCAGATTCGCCACCGGGCTGGGGTATTGGGTTTTTAGCTTTTTGGCGAAAAGTTGGAGTTCGTAAATGGGCATAACTGGGTTCCTTTTGATTTGGGATCTCGATTTCCCGGGACGCGCATACAGATGGAAATCTGGCGGTGTCTTGTCTATCTTATCCTGAATTTTAGTTTGGCCGTCAACGAAATTGTCTGTTTTCAGAACGTTTTGGCATTTCACCGGGGCTGGGCAAGGTTCGTCCGATTCTCCCGGATCCCTCCGAATACCAAGAATGATTATCTGATCCGTCTCCCCCCGGTTTCCGGGATGCGCCACTTAAAGGCCCCGTCGTCGTAAATTGAAAAAGTGAAAGACGGGTTATTGAATCGCCCCTGCCACGGAACGGTAATCGAACTCGATTTCATGACATTGACCTTCTTTTCAATCGATTCATTAGGTGTCACATATTCAGTCAAAGAAATAGGTATATCTACGAGAGAACGATTTGTAAAAACGACGAATTTCCCATTAGGTGTTTGTCTGATTTCTGCGGAAAAGTTCCACTCCTTCCAGTTGGTATGTAACCCCTTAGGATTGTAGGGGGTGCCTCCCTGTAAGCTCACAGAAAAGTAGCTTGGTCTGTCTCCCTTAGCTCCAAAAACGATATTTGGATAACTGCCGAAGGGAGCAGGGATCCTGGGTTCAAAAAAAGTAATCTTATCCTCGGAAATCTTGTAGAATGTGTGACTACGAAGAGCAATCTGTTCACAAAGCACATCAAGGGGGACTCTGCTTGCATCAAGGGTAACATTGGCCGGAGAGATCCTTTTTTGAGTGCCATCCCCGTATCCTGAACCAGGATTCCGTTGCTTCTCAACAACAACATTAATGCTTCCACCTGATTCAAATATGCTCTTTTGAAGAATCTCGGCGGATTCAATTATTGTATTGTCAGTGAGGAGGATCTTCTTGATCTCAACCTTTTCTACTTTCCTAATATTCTCTCGTGTCGAACAACCAATTATCAAAAGGGTAAAGATGATCGGCAGAATCTTTATCTTCTGAAAAAGCACCAGATCATCGCCTACATTGATTGGGAGACGTCCGCGAACACCTTTCGTGATACTTCTCATCGGAGCACAATACCACACGAAAGCCCGGCTGCCTTTCGAGGATTGGCACTCGCAACTATTGTGACTCCCTCATCTGGCGTCTCGAGTTCTAGAGGAAGACTGCGTGAAGCCAACAAAGCCGTGCTTATTCGGGTGCCCCGTGTTGGATTCAAGATTCTCATTCAGGCCCCACTTTCCAAAACAGCCAGTCGCATAGTCAGCCTCTTTCAAATAGCTTGGGAGGAGTTTGTCTGTTTCTTCGACTTCAACTTTTCCCTCGCCGCGAATTGCGGGCAGGCTCCACCGGGGATTGCTGCGAATCTTGCAAGTGCCGGTGTGTTGGCCAAACATCAGGGACGCACGTGAAGGTCCACAAACTGAAGCCGACTCCACCATAGCCGAGATCATCCGCGAGTATGAAAACCACATTTGGTCTGGAAGCAGGGGTATCTGATTCAAGGGCCGACAGATTGAGGTTTATAGTTATGCATAGCCATCCAATTACTAAAAAATGTGTTTTCATGATTCTCGAGGAAATCGATAGATTGGGCTGGATTTGAAGTGGCGACGAGGATGAGTTCAAGGTGTCTTTGGTTCATAACGACAGTGAGTTGGCTGTGCCGGACCAAAGCCTGACATAATAATTGCAATTTCTTGTCAGAACATTTCGCTCGTAAGGCAACAAATGCAGTCATCGAGGACTCATCGTGATCGCAGCTTTTTCAGATTTCTAAAATTAAATGTCAGACAAAGCGGCGAATGCACCACGGATACATAGCGAATCGATATTTCGATATATGAAAAGAGCACTTCTGATTTTACTTCTCTCTGTTTTTGCGGGCATTTCACCTTTGTCGGCCGACGCCCGCCCTCCCAATGTGCTCATCTTTTTGATGGATGATATGGGTTATGGAGATGTTCGAACTCTCAATCCGGAGGGCTCCGGCTTCGCCACACCGAATTTGGATGCTCTAGTGAAGTCAGGTGTCACTTTCGCCAACGCCCACTCCTCTGCCTCTGTCTGTGCGCCGACTCGCTATGCTCTGCTGACTGGAAATCATGTCTATCGCGGCCGCAATCCGGGAGGCACATGGGGACATTTTGAAGGCAGTCAAATCCTGGCGGGACAACACACTATCGCTGATACTCTGCGCGGAATCGGATACCGAACCGCCTTCTTCGGCAAGAGCCACCTCGGATCGATTTTTCCCAAGCCTGACGGTTCGCTTGCCACGAATTTCGACGAGGCAGACCTCTCCCAGCCGTTCAAAGATGGCCCCCGCGACCACGGTTTCGACTACTCGCTGACTTTGCCTGCCGGGATTCAGTCCGAACCCTATGCGTTCTTTCAGGGCGACCGGCTCACCCGTTGGAACGAAGTCGGGAAAAAGTGGGAGACGTTCGAGACCGATGCCGCAGCACGTCCTCATTTTAGCAAAACGAAAAAGGGGCCCAAGGGCTCATCCTACGCGATGGACAATTGGAGCACAGAAACCGTCGGACCTTTACTGATGCGCGATGCGCTGGGCTTTATCGACCGACACGTCGCCGAAGAGGGGAAGGGCAAACCTTTCTTTCTACACTATTGCTCCCAGGCGGGGCACAGTCCCTATGGCCCGCCGGTAGCCTTCAATGTGGAAGGCCCCATGAACACGGACGACATCAGTGCGGAAGGGGCCGTTCCCATTGCCGGTCAAACGATAAACAAGCGAACTGACATGATTCTCGAAGGCGACGTTTCGATCGGGTTGTTCGTCGAAAAGCTGCGAAGCCTCGGTATCCTCGAAGACACGCTGATCCTCTTCACGAGCGATAATGGAGCCGCGGTTGGCCCGGGTTCCAGTTGGTCTAAGCCCCTTTACCACGACGTGAAAGACAAAAGTCCCTACGGTGGCGATCGTTTCGAAGTCAGCGAAGATGATTCCGCGCTCGTCCACAAAAATGCACAGGGTGTCGCATCCGATGGCAGTCCCCTTCGCGGAGAAAAGGGATTTGTCTACGAAGGAGGTCACCGCATCCCTTTCATTGTTCGATGGGACAAGGGCATTCCCGCGGGCCACCGGATCGACGATCAATTGATCGGGCTTCACGATGTTCATGCCACTGTCGCCGCGATCACCGGTGCGCCGATAGCAAGCGGTCAGGCCAACGACAGCTACGATTTCTCGAAGGTGTGGATGTCGCCAGCAAAGGATCATTCCCTGGTCCGCGAGACTCTCTATATTCAATCCAACCGCCCCTGGGAGCAGAACAACCGCAAGATATACAAAACCTGGGGAGTTTATCATGCAGCGAAGAAAGAAGGCACTTTTGATGTTTGGAAAGCCATCGTCGAAGCCAATTCCAAACGCGAAGACGGCATGGCCAAAGCGGACGCGGTCGAGCTTTTCCACCTTTTTGAAGATCCTTCGGAAGGAAGCCCAATCGACGAGCCTTCCCGGCTTTCTAAAATGGAGAAGGACTTTCGTAAGGCGTCTCAGCAAACAAGCACGGCTCCGTGAAGTGAAAAAATGGCATTTTTAAGAGAAATCTGTCAGAACATCTTCTTTTGCGGCAACATAATTACTGATGGGAGAGTTTGACGAAGGAGTATCACACAAGCGAATCACGGAAATGGGGTCGTCTCTATTTTCGTGGAAGCGTTTGCCATGCTGTTCCCAGTACTATGGATCTGCCATGAGGATGGGGCTCTTGCTGGAAAAAGTCTTCTTGCGAAACGTGATTGGTCCGATGTCGCCGATCCCCGGCAAACTCGGGCTTCAGATGACGCTGGTTTTAAGCGTCTTGCTCTCTTCTGTTAGCATGGCTCAGACTATCGATGTGACCATCGAAACGGATACGGAACTGTGGCAGGTCAGCGATACTCTTATTGGATTTCACCTCACTTACCAGACGATCCCGGATAAAATACTGACCAGAAAACTGGAAGGTAAAGACGTCACCCTTGCGGCCTGGGCCAAAGCCACCGGTATCAAACACGGCCGTTATCCCGGCGGAACGACGCTGAAGAACTATCACTGGGAAAATCCCTCCTATTCGTTCACAGAGGACCCGTGGGCTCCAAACTACGTTAAGCCTAACCGGGCCGAAAGCGAAGTATGGAGTCTGGACGACTACCTGAAGTTTGTTACAGACTCCGGCATCAAACCCCATATTGGCATCAACAGTCACTCCGGGTTTAAATACGACCGGATGCAGGACAGCATCGACCGGGCGGCCCGGCAGGTTCAGTACATCCTTGATGCCGGGCACACCGGTGCCGTTTATTATATCGGCAACGAAGAGGATCATATCCAGGGTGGTGATCAGGCGGCCGCCTATATCGATAGGATGCACATCGAGGCCATCAAAGCCCTCGACCCGACCTGCAAAGTCATCTGGAATAACCAGGGAATCGGGTATGGCGTTGTGCGCCGTATGCTCAACATCTCCGGCGACTGGCTCGAAGGGTTCGAAAGTCATACCAAATGGCCGAAAACCTCCGGGGTGACGTTCGAGGACTGGCAAACCACCACTCCCATGGAGAGTGGCGGAAGGGTGCATCGGAATGCTGCCAAGAGTGTCAAAAAGGCAGCGCTTCGGGCTGGCTTCCCGAACTTTATCGTGGCCAACAATGAGTATGGCGGTGGCGGGGATCAGTCGACCAATGGCTATGAGCTGGGACTGATCATGACTGAGCAGCTGCTTGAGTTGTTTATCGGCAACTACGACATGAGCGCCTACTGGAATCTCCCGGACATGTTGAGACAGAGTGGCACCCCGAGGCTGAAGGCTCTCCATCACTCCTGGGAATTGATGGCTCCCGCTCAGGGCGCGACCTATCTCGAGATGACTGATAATGGAGAAAACACCCCCGGATTCGCCGTAAAAACGGATGACGAGATTTTTCTCTATCTGCTCAACAAGGCGAGCACCGATCAAACGGTGAATGTGGATTTCACCGGTTTTTTTGATGTCAAAACCGATGCAGCCAGCGGGCTGGCCACCGAAGACGCGAATAGCCACTGGGGAGCACTACAAACGAAGACCGTAACGCACGACAACGGAACTTTCACCGCCACTCTTCCCGCTCTGACATTGACCCGCCTGACCTTCCCCTTCGTGGATCGGACCGAAACCAACGCGCCGGCGGCTCCGGCCGGACTGACCGCGACCTACATGGGCGGAGCAATGAATCTGGACTGGGCGGACAGCCCCGACGGCGACCTGCACGAATATCGGGTCTACCGGTCCCGGTTTGCGGATCGCGATTTCAAACCGTTCGCCATGAGCAAAGCTACCAGCGAGCATACCGATGACCAGGTGATCAATGGCAGAGACTGGTACTACAAAGTCTCCGCGATTGATACCAACAGAAATGAGTCCGCCCTGACCGCAGCCGTCAGGGGCCGAATGCCGGCCTACGAACGGTCTTTGCTGGTCGATTTTGAGATTTGTTCTGTGATGAATAACACTACCGCCGTCAACCTGGATCAGGGCACGACCGGCGGTTCCTGGAGTGGTATCCTTGCGGCAGGTATAGACATCAAAGAAAACAAGCCGAGTAACACCGCGTATTTTGATGTTCCCGGTCAGGCGATGAAGATCGATCCGTCCGAATTCTGGGCGCCTACGGTGACGATGGATTCACCGATCTCCCTGGCCAATGCCGAAGTCAGTCTGGATGTGACCGCGATCGCTTCAGGAAGCTCAACCAAGAATGTGAAAATCAGAGGGATAGACGACAATGGAAAAACCTCTTTCTCGATCGTTCTGAACATGGATTCAGGCTCCGACAACCATCGCCTGGCTTACCTCCATCCCGATGACGGTTTGACGATGTTCCCAGAGGGGAAAAAGGCCGATCTGGACGATGCCGGAGGAGGTAATTACGATCCCCCGCTCGACACCATTAAGCTGTTCCTGTCTTCCACCGGGTATCGCGTCGAAATCATTGATAAAAACTGGGTTTCCGCTGAGGTGCCTTATCAGGGAGCAGCGGCCAATCTCAGTAAGATTAAATTCTCGGGAGCGGCCGCTGCCTCCGTATGGATCGACAACATCCGGGTCAGCAGCATTATTCCTCCCGATGACGGATCCAACACCGCGCCGGCTTTCACGGCCGATCCCATTGAAAAAACGGCCGCCCTGTCTGGTAATGCATACACAGAGAATCTGAGCGGAGATGCCAGTGATGTGGATGGCGATGTGCTTACCTTCAGCCGCGTGTCAGGGCCCTACTGGCTGAATGTTAGAGCAGACGGCCTGCTTTATGGCACACCTGTACTCGGCGATGTCGGCCCCAATCGATTTCAGGTGAAGGTAGCAGATCCTTATGGCGCCGCGCATATTGTTGATTTGGAATTGTTTGTGAATCGACAAGGAAACAGTCAACCAAGTTTCACCAATGATCCCATAATCGGAAAGCGCGGTGCCGAAGGAGTGGGTTATTCGGACGGGATCGAGGAGGCAGCAACCGATCCCGATAACGATACCTTGAGTTATGCGAAAACCGGCGGCCCGGCGTGGCTGGCGGTGGCATCCAATGGAAGCCTTTCCGGAACCCCGACATCCGGGGATGTCGGAACGAACCAATTTATGATCGAAGTATCCGACGGAGCGGGCGGTAGCGCCACTGCCACGCTGGAGATCGAAGTTGAAAATAGCAGCGTCCTCGCAGGTTGGAACCAGTTTCCCACAGCGAACGAAGATTTGCTGGCCGCTTCGGAAACGAGCGAGCCGACCATTTCCGGAAGCTTGGCCTTCAGCCATAGCGGTGTGGACTGGTTCCGTGGATTAGCGAACCGCGGTTCCTCCGATCAAACTTATGGATCGGTTGTGGGTGCACCGGGAAATGCAAATTTGAATAGCGACGGGCTGCGATGCAAAGTGACCGGTGAGTATCTCGACTTCACGATCACCAACAACAACCCCTCATCCAATCTGGTCCTCAAGATATTCAGTTTTGACGCCTGGAGATCCTCCGCGAATTCGATCAGCGCCTGGACACTAAGTGTTCTTCCCGGATCCAGCATCACTACCGGTGTGATTGAAAATGGAAACTTTGCATCAAAAGGTGAAGTGCCTTCGGACAGTGATTTCGACGATTTTGATATTGCGCTGACCGGCCTCGCAGACAACACCTTGGCATTTGGTGAATCGGCGACATTACGGATGACGATGGGCGCGACAAGTGGAGAAGGATATACCTACCTTGATAATTTCGCCTTCAGCGGAGTGTTGAATCTGTTGCCGGATATCAAAGCTGTCTCTTATACACATCTGACGCTGCCGACGAAGAGGATAGTGTAGAT
>CAJXQE010000183.1 GCA_913058215.1 uncultured Verrucomicrobiales bacterium | reverse complement strand
ATCAGCCTCGGTCTCGTGGGCTCGGAGATGTGTATAAGAGACAGGAGCAGGGGCTCAAGGGTATCGACTTCGTAATCAAATTCGGTGAACGCTTCAAAAACTGGAACAGGTCGAACCAGGGTCAGAAGACGGTTTCGACAACCGGCTGCGCGGTCATGGATGTTTCCGGCTTCGCCACCAAGCCGCTCGATGAGATCGGCGCGATCCAGTTCTTTCAACTGCCGGACTGTTTGAATTCCCCACAGTTGGAAAAGCTCCCGCCACTCAGGGGAAAGATCGAGAACATCGAGCGGTAAGGGATCGAGACAGGACTCTTCCCCCGGCAGAATGACAAACGTGCTTGAGTCTAAAGATGAAGACGTATCAATGCCATACGCTGTCCCGGAGTGTTCATTGAGAAGCGGGGAAGCCAGCTGCTCCATATTTGAGACGGCCCCCGGGTTTTCGACAGAACGGTTTCCCAACAATGCACGATACTCAATGGCACGCGCGGCGAGGCGGGCGAGATCAGGATTTCTTCCGAAACCAATCTGCGTGGTGAGTTGTTTTTCAGCGAAATGTTTCGCTATCTCCCGTCCGAGAGATTCCGCCCGTGCCCGGTTTTGAATTTGGGCAATGCCTCCCAGGTCGACAATACAAATGCCGTCGGTAGTCGCCTCGTAATCCGGGGAGAGATTGTCAGCGTAGGCAAAGAGCTCCTTATTGAGCTGCTCTTCGGCATGAGGTGAGCGATTGAGCAAAGCGAGGTATTCGCACCGGGCCTGCGCCTGAGTTGCCGTCATCCCGATGTGAACGCCAAACTCAGCAGCTTCGGGAGAGCTTTGCAAAACCCGCGTCTTGCCACGGTCCTGCTTTGTCGAGGTTTTAGCGCCTTCATCAAGAACAGCAATAGGCTGATAGCGATGTCCCGGATGTGAGCGGAGCAATGCTTGAAGATAGCTGTTAGGAACTTGAATGGCGGCGAACATACCGGGAGCGGGGTTTCAGTTTTGACTTCCAGCGCCCTCCTAACTCGCCAGACTCAATTCATTGCGCTCTCCTTTCTTCTGATCACTACTGCTGACTACCCGATCCCTCACCACTCTGACACGCAGCTTTCCGGTCCATTGCGATTCAGGGCTTTCGCAATCGTTGAGAGTATAAAGACCTCTCATTTCAAAACGGAGGGAGGCACTGGGAATGACGGGAGCCGGGGTAAAGGCAATGAGCGTCCCTCCGTTTTCCTCAAGCTGACTCCGCAGGCGAAACCAGGACGATGAGGCAACTCGACGAACTTCCCGCAAATCGCAGAGCTGCAGATCCAAAATCACACGGGGCAAATTGGCATCCCGCACAATGAGATCGGCCACTTTAATCGCCTCCGAAACACTGCGGCACCGCGCCCATAGAAAAGTGCCATCCAGTGGACTCGATTTTTCCGGAGGAGCTCCCCCGCGTTGGCTTTCGGCTCCGCTGTTGCCGCTAGCAGCGCCTGCATTCTCCGGGGAAAAAGTAGGATGAGAAGCGGGATCAAATGCATCCGCGCCGTCGATCAAAACCAGATGCTGCTGCTTGCGAACGGCATGAGTCAGCATCCGGTGAAAGGCGACTCCGCCCCCGGCAGTATGTGACCTTCCGGCGCCTTCTTTGCCTGATGTCCCGCCCGAATAGATTTCACAAACGGTCCCTTTCCCTATCCCTTCGCGATCCAGCCAATCGACACCGGTTTCAATGCACTCACGAACTGCCGGTGGATCGCGGTGGGCGGAGGCGAATTCTTTCTTCAACTGCGTCCGGAGCGCAGCGATACGGGGATCTGTTTGCAGGGAATTCTCCATGCTGATTAGGTGTTCTCTGTCTGTGTTTCGATTGAACGAAACGTGTTTGGTTTCGCATGATGATAATACATTATGAACAGTGTTCAAATGATTTATTCATACCTCCGTATTTCCCCATGAATCTTGGAAAAAACAGGGACTACTCCGTCACTGCGAAATCGAAGACGGTCTCTTTCATCCCGACCTGCAGCTCTTTGATTGAACCGGGCACCACTCCGGAACCACCCAGCAAAACAATCGCGAGCTTTTCCACGGACTGGAGTGAGCTGACCTCAGTGACCTGTCGACATTTGGAAAGATTCAGCTGAGATAGATTTTTAAGCGAACTGAGTTCCGAAATATCCTGCAGGCTCTCGCAGCCAGTCAAATCAAGCTGCTCGATTTGCGAGGCGACACCAATTCCGCTGAGGTTTTTCAATGAGGGACAATGAGTAAAACCGGCGTATTGAGAAATAGAAGCAGGCAAGCCTTCGAGAGATCGAAACTTCGGACATGCCTCCAAATGAATTTCTGTGAGCGACTCCAGGCCGGCAAAAGGTTCCAGAGTTTCCAGTTCATCCTGCCCCCCGAGCCGAAGCACTTTCAGCTCAGACAAAGTCCCGATCTCACTGAAATCAGCAAGGTTCACATTCCGGATATCGAGCACGACAAGCTTTTCCAGATTCCCCACCCCTTCCAGCTTTTGAAGCTGGTCACAGTTGCTCACATCGAGATCAGTGAGGGATTTCAGGTAGCCAAGTCCGTCGATCAAGACCAGACCGCCGCAGCCATCGACATAGAGTTGCTCCAATTTTTCACACGAACTCAAATTCAATTCCTTCAGTGCCCGACAACGACTCAGGTAGAGGTTTTTCAAGCGCTCCAGACCGGAAACGTCGATCTGCTCCAGCTTACCGGCACCACTCAAATCAATTGTCGTGAGCGAGGGAAGATCTCGAAGCGCGGAAGCATCCACAAAAAAGCGGGAGTCCGTGATGAAGAATTCCTCCAAATTCGGCAAACCGGTGACACCTTTCGCACTGGTCAGCTTCGGACAATCAATCGCCATCAGTGAAAGCAACGAACTGAGTCGCTCAACACCGTGAAAAGATTCGAGATTCGGAGAACCCGTCAGATCAAGAATCGTCACATCACCGGCCCGCTCCACCACCCGGGAAAAAGCCTCCAGATCCACCAGCTTTTCACTGGAACACCCAATATGCAGGGAATCCTCTTCCGCTGAAACATCCGCACTGTACACCGTTTCCAGTTCCTGAATCGCCGCTCGACGATCCTGTTTTTTCCACTGAAAGAATATCCCCGCGATCGCAATAATCGCGAAAACGAAAAGGACGTAACGTGCGATGCTCTTCATAAAACGGTTCGGTCCCTTTACTACGGACCGAAGGCACGACTCCATAGAGGAATCTCAAGAGATCGGGGAGAGGCTGCCAACTCTTATAAATCCAAGGGGGTAAACTGAATCAAGGAACCGGCAGACGGTCCAAAATCGTGGCAATGATTTGCTCACTGGTAATCTCCTCGGCCTCGGCCTCGTAGCTGAGCAAAATCCGGTGACGAAGAACATCGTAGACCAGGTTCTTCACATCCTGAGGAACGACATAGCCCCTGCCCTGCAAAAACGCGGAAGCTTTTGCCGCCAGCGTGAGATTAATCGTCCCCCGCGGTGAGGCACCTGCCCGAATCAGAGGTTTCAGCGCTGGCTCAATTTGTTCGGGAGTTCGGGTCGCCTGAATCAGGCGCACAATGTAATCCTTCACCCCGTCATCAATATAAATGGAATTCACAAGATTTCGGCTCTCGATCACAGTGGCCGGATCGACGACCGGACGGGTCTCCGTTTTGGGAGACGAAGTCGCCATGCGGTCCAGAATGATTCGCTCTTCGTCAATGCTTGGGTAGTCGACAATCACTTTCACCAAAAAACGGTCAAGCTGCGCCTCGGGAAGCTGATAGGTTCCCTCTTGATCAATCGGGTTTTGGGTCGCCAAAACCAGGAACGGATCGGGCAAACGATAAGTCGTATCACCGATAGTTACCTGCCTTTCCTGCATCGCCTCCAAAAGTGCACTCTGCACTTTTGCCGGGGCACGGTTGATTTCGTCTGCGAGAATCAGATTGGAAAAAACAGGACCCAGCTTCGGGGAGAACTCATTGGTCTGAGGATTGAAAATCAAGGTCCCCAGCAAATCGGCCGGCAAAAGATCAGGAGTAAACTGAATCCGCTGAAACTGCGCTGCGAGAGCGCCGGCCAGTGTATTTACGGTCAGGGTTTTGGCCAAGCCGGGAACACCTTCCAGTAAAACGTGACCATTCGTCAGTAAACCGATCAGGAGCCGCTCAACCAAAGCATCCTGCCCGACGACAACATTCGCCATTTCCTGCTTAACGGCCGTCGCCCACACGCCCTGCTGCTGAATCTTTTCAGCAAGTTCATTGGTATCAATTGTCTGCATAGAGGAAAAACGTCACACGCCCAAATGAGGGAGTGTGAATAGAATGGCGGAATTTTTCCGGTGTGCAAGCGCCCATCCAGTGGATAGGCATACTCTAAAGGTCGACTACGCAGGTGCAGCTTCAATTTCCTCAGGTTCCTCGTCCGGCTCATCACTATCCGAAAGGCGCCGGTCAACAACTGCTTCGAGACTGCGCTTCCAAATGTAGCGCCTGAAAAGAACTTTAATCGATGCAGTCAATGGCACCGCCAGCAAGGCCCCCAGCAAACCGCCGAGAAGAAGCGACCAGAAAAGAACGGAGAAGATCACCGTCAATGGATGAAGCCCGACCGAATCGCCCACGATTTTCGGCGCGGTCACCAGCCCGTTGATCTGTTGGAGAATGATAAAGATCAGAAGAACAATCAGTGGATATGCCCAAACCTGTGGAAGAAAATTCCAGGCATTCACCAGAACCTCCACCTCAAGAGGAGCCTCCGCGACTTCCGGCTTGATCTCGTTCACAATCAATTTTTCCACTTTACCGCCCTCCACCAGACGAACCTCCGCGACTTTCCCGACCTCCGGAGTGACATCGCCGACAATTGACGCTTTCTCCGTAGCTCCAAAATGGGCCATCGCTATCAAGACAGCCGGAACCATCACCATCAAATTTCCGATATAGGGAATCAATCCAAGAATGGCGAGAAAAACCCCGATCAAAAGAGCATAGGGTAAGCCGATTACAGACAAAGCGACTGCGACGAGTGCCCCGTCAATCAGACTGACGACCATTTGCCCCCGAAAGAATGAAATCAGATAGCCGTTCACCTCTTTCAGAGTATCAACCACTTCATCTTTGAAGTCGGATGCCCTTATCGGAAGGTAATCACTCCATTTTTCCGAAATCGAATGCCCCTCCCGAAGAAAGTAAAAAAGATAAATCGGAACAAGCAGCAACCCCAGCAGATATCCAAAGAAGCCGAAAGCCCCCCTCACTCTGGCCCAACCCCACTCTCCAATTTTTTGAGCGATATTCGGAATTTCTTCGGAAAGCCAAACTCTCCCACGTTCAAAATATTTCTTAACCTGCCCGTCACCAAAATATCCGTTCAAAGCATCTGAACTCTTTCTCAGCAATTCCGTGGCGCCATCCTGAAGCGTAGCCTTGTTCTCATACAGTTCCTGCGCCTGCCCGAAAGTAGGAACGAACACTCGCCACACTAGAAAAACGATCACGAGAAGAAATCCGATGTAAACCGTCAACATCGACCACTTATGCGACCACCCCCTCTTCTGGAGCCAGCGGATGATTGGCTCAAGGAGATAGGCAATGATTCCCGCAACAGCCAGGGGAACCAGAACCGGTTGCAGATAGCTAAGGACCGTTCCACTCACCATCACGAGCCCCACAGCAATCAAACCAATCAAGACAATCGAAAATGCAGTGATCGCACTCCAGAGAGTTCTTCGCTGAAAGCGACTGGGAATTTCCGGCAAAGAGGATTCAGGATCAGATTCAGTCATTTATGGCTCAAAATAAAAGTTCGCGATTCAATCGCAACACTTTGAACACTCCCTCAAGCACAGACAATTACAAAATAAGGATCAAAATGGAAATTGTTCCCAGCATTCAAAAAGAATGTGAATAACCTGCTGAATCCGCCTTTAAAACAGCTTGTTTTTTCCAAAATCTATGCCTCATTTTTTTTCACCCTGTCCATTTTTTTCGAACACCCTCCCGTATCGGACAAGCAGGCATGACAAAACCACCTCATGCAGCACTATCATTTAAATAATCCTTAAAGGATTTATAATTAACGACTTACAAGGAAACTAATTGTTCCTGATTTAAAAATAACAACATTATGCCTCAGTGACTCTCAGTAAGTTACACAGACTTTTGAATGATCGTTTCTGAAAATAAATCGAATGCGCTAAGTCCCATTTTTCGCTTACTCACACTTTAAAGAATGTGAATAACTTTGTGAATAACTTGGGGATAAGATCTGAAAGAATTGAAAATTTGCCAAACGCCCGCCCTTATTCCAATCCTTAAACCCTTTCCCGCCAATGGTTTCTTTCCGCAGGAATCGTGCTAAAGAAGGAACGGCATGTTTGTTGATCATATCAAAATTTACGCAAAGGCGGGCGACGGTGGAAACGGTTGCTCAAGCTTTCGGCGAGAAAAGTTCGTTCCCAAAGGTGGACCGGATGGTGGCGACGGCGGCAAAGGCGGCGACGTGATCATTGAAGTCAGTAATCACACCGACAATTTACGCGAATTTTTCTACCGCCACCGCTACAAAGGGGAACCGGGAAGACATGGTCAGGGACAGCGAATGAGTGGTAAGTCCGGAAAGGACCTGGTCATGAAAGTTCCACCCGGGACCATGATTTACCGGATCGATGAAACTCCTCCGGGAAAAAAACCTGAAGAGGCCGCCCCTGAATTTTCCCCGGATACGGAAATCGTCGAAGCTGAGGGAGAAATGATCCTGATGTCCCGCGATGGTGAAGACGAGATTGTTGAAGAGAATCTCGATGACAATGAACTCGCTGAAGACGTCCAGGGTAACTGGATGGAAGAGGACGATGGCGATGATTCCTTACTTGAGGAGCCAGTCAGCGAAGAGAGCCCTGAGGAATCAGAAGAGACCGAAGCCGGGGATGATGAAGAAGACTCCCCCGGCGAACTCATTGCGGATCTCACTGAAATTGGTCAGAGAATAGTTCTTTGCAAAGGAGGCGGAGGAGGAAAAGGCAATTGGAACTTCCGAACCGATACGAATCAGGCACCGATCGAAATCACTGTTGGTGTAAAAGGGACTGACGGCACATTCCTCTTTGAGTTACGTAAAATTGCGGACGTCGGCCTGGTCGGATTCCCCAATGCAGGAAAATCCACTTTGCTTGGCGCACTTTCCAACGCTGAACCCAAGGTGGCAGCTTATCCTTTCACTACCTTGAAACCGATGGTGGGCGTCGTCGACTTCGCCGGATTTTATCGGGCGACTGTTGCCGACATTCCCGGACTCATTGAGGGAGCTCATCGAAATGTCGGGCTTGGCCATGATTTCCTCCGCCATATCAGCCGGTGCACCGTGTTTCTCTTCGTCGTGGATTGTGCCGCAGTCGATCAACGGGATCCCATTAGTGATATTCAGATTCTCCGTAAAGAGCTTCGTCTCTATGATGAAGAGCTCGGGAAACGGGAATGGTTCATCGTTGCCAACAAGATCGACCTCGAGGAATCAGATATTTTTCTCGAACCTCTCAAAACAAGATTTCCCAAGCAGGAAATCTTCCCCATCTCTGCTCAAACAGGTCAAGGGCTCGACGAACTGAAGAAGCGCCTCTGTGAGGTGGTTGGAGTCAGGCCTGCTTGAACCTGCTCTTGCACCCTCGTTATCCATACTCTACCCTTTCACGCATGAAATTTGGAAGCACCATTACCCGCTCCAACATTATCAACGCAATCATCATAGGCTGACCTGCCGGGTGATTGCGATTCGTTCTCTACACTCTCCACGCTTTTCCCCTTCGGAAAAAAAGCTGGAAATCCTTTGGAAAAGAACCGACTCGGGATCACTCTGCGACTCAAGCCTGTTGAATCGAAGACCCAACCCTGTTAAATCGAATCGATGAACGAGACTCATCCCGACGTAAAACTCTACGACACCACCCTGCGCGACGGAACGCAGGGTGAAGGCGTCAACTTCAGCTCTTTGGACAAAATCCGTATTGCCAAAGAACTGGACAACTTCGGCATGGATTACATTGAAGGAGGTTGGCCCGGATCGAACCCGAAAGACGTTTCCTTTTTCGAGCGAGCTGTCGATGTGGACTGGAAACACGCAAAGGTCGCCGCCTTCGGAAGTACCCGCCGGAAAAACACCCCGGTGGAAGATGATCCTCAGGTAAAACTTCTTCTCGATGCGAAAACACCCGTGATCACCTTTTTCGGCAAAAGCTGGAGATTGCACGTCACCGAAATCCTCACGACTACGGAGGAGGAGAATCAGGCCATGATCCGCGACACCACCCGTTATCTTAAAGAGAACGGGCGCGAGGTGATCTACGATGCCGAACATTTTTTCGACGGTTATAAAGATGCCCCGGAACATGCCCTCGCCACCCTTGCCGCAGCCAAAGAAGGCGGAGCGGACTGGCTCGTCCTTTGCGATACCAATGGAGGGGCGATGCCTCACGAGGTCGCCGAAATCACGGAGATCGTTGTAAAAGAGTTTGGAATTCCTGTCGGGATTCACTCCCACGATGACACGGGCGTGGGAGTCGCCAATGCCCTGGCATCGATCCGCGCCGGTTCAGCTCAGGTCCAGGGTACGATCAATGGCTACGGCGAGCGCGTCGGAAACTGTAACCTCACCACCGTGATCCCAAATCTTCAGCTAAAGATGGATCGCCCCATGGTCGCCGACATCAGCAAACTCTCTCACATGGCCAGCTTTGTCGATGACCTTGCCAACTGCGCCCACAACATTCGCGCGCCTTATGTCGGAGCGACAGCATTCGCCCACAAAGGCGGAATGCATGTGAACGCCGTTCAAAAAGTCGCTCACAGCTTCGAGCACGTCGCACCTGAAACCGTCGGAAACAAACAGCGTATCCTTGTTTCCGAACTTTCCGGTCAATCCAATGTCCTGATGAAGGCAGAGGAACTCAATTTGCCGGTCGAGAAAGGAAGTGATGAGGCCAAAGCAATTCTGACCAGTCTCAAGGAAATGGAGGAGCAGGGTTACGAATTCGAGGCCGCTGAAGCCTCATTTGAATTGCTGATCCGTCAGCATCTAAAGACCTACAAACCGTTTTTCGATCTCCACGAGTACTATTGCAGCTACCGCCGTGACGGGGATCGCGATTACGACATTTGTTCGGCGACAGTCAAAGCGACGGTCAACGGAATTGAAGAGTATCGGGTTGCCGAAGGTGACGGCCCCGTCAACGCGCTTGACGGAGCTCTTCGAAAAGCACTGAAGGACCACTATCCGGTGATCACAGAAATGATGCTTAAAGATTACAAAGTCCGCATCATCGACAGCCACCACGGAACAGCAGCGAAGACGCGGGTGCTGATTCTGAGTTCCGATGGAAAAGAGGAATGGGGAACGGTCGGCGTCAGTTCGAATATCATCCAGGCAAGCTGGCACGCTCTCGTCGACTCGATGGAGTATTTCCTGATGAAGCGAGGTGAGTAACTCCGCTCTGCACAGTCAAAGGGTCCGGTATCGACCACGATTTTTCGTGCATCGATTGAATCGGTTTCGTAGAAAGGAAGGTGATGAAATTATCTTTCACCTTCGTCCTGTTTGTCTTTCTCAGTTCCATTTTCTTAAAGGCTGCTGAACGGCCCAACATCCTGCTCATTTTCACCGATGATCAGGGATGGAATGATGTTGGCTGTTACGGATCTGAAATCCCAACGCCGAATATTGACCGGATCGGCGCGGAGGGAATTCAGTTCAATCGATTCTATTCAGCCTCTTCCATTTGCACGCCGTCCCGCTTTGGTTTGCTTACCGGAAGAAATCCGGCGCGATCCGAAGACCAGCTCCTCAGCGCTCTGATGTTCATGGCGGACGAACATGCGGAGACAGGGATTCAAAAGCACGAAACTACGATCGCTGAAGTATTAAGGGATCAGGCCGGCTACGACACGGCCCTGATCGGGAAATGGCATTTGGGACACGGAACAGTAGGCCTCCTGCCGGTAAACCATGGTTTTTCCCTATTCAAAGGACACACCGGGGGCTGCATCGATTTTTTCACGATGACTTATGGGAAGATTCCCGACTGGTATCACGGAACTGAGCTTGTTAGCGAGAATGGATACGCGACCGAGTTGATCACCGATGAAGCCCTCGGCTTCCTTTCGGGGCGGGACACGGCGGAGAAGCCGTTCTTCCTGTACCTCGCCTACAATGCGCCTCACTTTGGAAAAGGCTACAGCCCGAAGGATCAGGCACCGGTGAACCTGATGCAAGCACAGGCCGCCGATCTGAAGCGAGTCGATTTCATTGAGGACAAAATCAGGCGCGAGTTTGCCGCAATGACCGTAAACCTCGATGACGGAGTAGGCCGTGTTTTGAAAGCATTGGAAGAGAAAGACCTCGATAAAGATACTCTCGTGATTTTTCTTACTGATCACGGAGGCGACCCAAGCTATGGAGGCAGTAACACTCCACTACGTGGCCAGAAGGCAAGCTTGTTTGAAGGCGGCATTCGAGTCCCCTGCATGATGCGCTGGCCGGGAAAAATTGAAGCGGGAAGAAAGTCGGACGCGCTCGCGTGGTCGCCGGATTTGTTTCCCACCTTTTGCAAACTTGCCGGGGTCGAAGTTCCTTCCCCGAAAAATGTGATCGATGGCGAAGACATTTCCAGAATCCTTCTTGAGGGTAATCCTGCTAAAGATTTCAGCCGAGAAATGTATTGGGAAACCGGCGCACATAAAGAGCTCGAACGAAAGGGCTGGCAAGCTTACCGAACCGATCAATACAAATATGTCCACGATCCCAAAGCCGGTGACTTCCTTTTTGATTTGGAGGACGATCCTTTTGAGAAAAAGAATCTGGCAGACTCAGATCCGGACCGTCTCGCAAAATGGAAATTGCGGGCCGATTATCTGGCGAAGCAATACCGGAACACCCCGATACCGGATTGAACACCTCTCACTACCCCGAAATCACTTCGCAAAAAGTCGTTCGAAAAGGGACTTCGACTTTTCCGGAGTGGTAGCTTCGGTGGAGGTCTCCTGTTCAATGATGGTCTCAATCATTTCCGGAACCTCGGGACGAACTGTTTGCGATCCATCAATTTCCGGAACATCGATCACCGATGTGTAAACCCGGTTAGGGTTGCTTCGCAAAAAGGTATTGATCGGAACTCTCACCGTCCGTGATTCGTAGCGGAGGTCCCGATGAGAATCCATGAATGATCGGGGACTGTAATAAGTATTGTAGCTTTTTGAGTAGAGGTCGCGTCTCATCCCCACTCGCAGATCTTTGCGGATTTCGAAATGGAGGTGCGCTGCATACATATTGTAGGGGCCCCGGCCAATCGTTCCGACAAGATCACCTCGACTCACTTTTTGACCGACTTTTAAACTGCGTCGCTTCAGATGCCCGTATAGCGAATCGATAAACGCAATCTGACCGTTCTTCTCACGGAAGGCATGGCGGATGATGGTTACATTTCCCCAACCCCGATTGTAATCTTCAGAAAAGACAACCACTCCGTGACCAATATTGTATACCGGCGCTCCTTCATCCGTGTTTCCGCCGCCGTTTCCATTCCAGTCTTCACCAAGGTGGCCACCGGGCGAAAATCCGCGGTAGACGTAGTATCCCCATCCGTTTGGTTTTCCGACTGGATAATCGAAACCATCAGCCAGCTGAGCCGTCGTGTAGGACTGCGCTTTGACATCGGGAGTCACCACGATCAGCAGTAGAACCGCCATCAGAGGCAGGAGGCTCTGAGAAATAAAAGGGAGTCTGGGGAAGGTTTTCAAAATGAAGTCTTCGGTTCGCAAAAGTGAGACGCTGACATTACGAATGAACGGTGGCTTCCCTTAGTCTGACTTTTCAAAAAAATGCCGTCAATCTTTTCCCCTGTCGAAATCAATCAGACCGTTCCGAACTTGAAATAGCAAAAAGCCGCGATACCGGCGATCAGGCAATAGATTCCAAAATATTCAAATTTTCCGCGACGAATGGCCACCAGAACGGTGTAGATGGCGATCAAGCCGGAGATAAACGCAACGACAGCACCGATAATATAATTTTGAAGAAGGGCGGACTCGACTCCCTCCAACTTCCTGAACTCCAGCAATGCCGCCGCAGCGATCGCGGGAATCGCCATTAGAAAGGAAAACTCGGCTGCATCCGAAGACTTTGTTCCAGCCAACATGCCTGATACGATTGTCGAACCAGAGCGGGAAATTCCCGGGAGGATTGCCAGGGCCTGCCCGACTCCCATTGCGAGAGCGGAGGGAGCCTTGATCTCCCGCTGCCCTTTGCGACGGGAAAGGATACGGGGAAGAAAGAGTAGGGCTCCGGTCACCAGCAACAAAAGAGCAACCACCTCAGGTTTTTCGTAGACTCCTTCAAAGGAGTCCTTCAGAGGGGAGAACCCGACGATTCCGGCCGGAATACTGGCGAGGAAGAGGTAGAAAATCATCTTCCGGTCTTTCGCATACTCCTCTTTAAAGGGCGGGATGATCGAAAGCACCATTCTCCAAAGAGGCTTCCAGAAATAGATAATCACCGAAACGAGAGTCCCGAAATGAACGAAAATCTCGAAGGTAACCCCCTTATCATCAACTCCCAGAAGCTTCTGCACAATCACGAGGTGCCCTGAGGAGGAGACCGGCAGAAATTCGGTCAGGCCCTGAACCAGGCCAAGGATGATTGCTTCCAACATGTTCATAACTTCGAAAAAGGGCAACGAATGTTGCCGGAATTGAGAATGCGGAAAGATTTCCGTCGGATTCTTCTACAAAACAAGCAGTTAATCTTAATGCGCGTTGTTTTCTCACAGGGAAGCAGTCTTTCCCTGTAGCTCGCTTTTCTCGATTTCCCGGAAGAAAGCGAGTCCTGCAGAGCCAATGCTACTATGACAAGAAATCCTTCCCTCTGATAATTAAAGGCGGAATACGATCTCGGAATCACAGAGGGAATCAGTCCTCACCAATTAGAGAGCCCCTAAAGCAGGGCTGGTAAGCAGCACCGGGAGCATCTCTTTCTTCGGTTCCTTTTCTGCAATCACTGCAATTGAATTCACCGGGGAAGACCTGTGCCCGCGACGCGTTCAGCGGTAAATTGTAATCCCGCCAAGTTTAATGAACTCTATGAGAATCCAGACTGAGGAGAAATTTCCGGGTGAGAGCGGATACCGGGAAGTTCCTAACCTGACTCGACAAGGGATCCACTGAGAAAGCCACTCATCTCCACAGTGGAATCTATAAGAAGGGAAGGCTTCTCTGATTTTTCATTCCGAAAAATGGATTCATCTCTCAAAATTCGACAGATTCTGTTGATATCCCGCAATCTTTGAATATATATTTAGCCCCATTCGCACGACAGAGTCTCAAAAATGAAAGTTTTATCATTTTTTTCTTGTGTTTATATAAAAACTGGTTTGTATTGAGTTCTATAAGCATCATTGCTATCAATTTCGTATTTTCTAGAAACTGCCCTATCGGAAGAATCCGATATCATTTCCGGAGCCTATTGAACTTGAGGAACAAGAAAAGCTGTTAACCACTAGAAACATGTCAGACGAAGAAGCTCCGGAATTGATGACCGTCAAAGAGACGGCCGAATACCTACGAATCCCCCTACCAACGGTGTATTATCTCGTTCAGCGCGGGCAGTTGCCTGCGATTCAGATTGGTGGTCGTTGGAGAATTAAAAGAAGTCTTCTTGATCGGGACATTCTGAAAACTGATGAAGGCGGTCAACCTACGGTTCTCGTTGTGGATGATGATCCTGCGCTTCAGACGCTTTTTAAGCAGTTTCTCAAGAAAGCCGGGTTTGGACGCATTGTAGTCGGAACAGGCGCTGAGGCGCTCTCCTATGCTGATAAACAGCGCTTTGATCTGGTCTTCCTCGACCTCAAGCTCCCTGATATTCCAGGTGATGAGCTTTATGCCAAGTTGAAGGAGAAATATCCTGATCTTCCTATCGTAATTATTACCGGTTACCCCGACAGTGAGATTCTTACTAAGATTCTCTCCAGTGGGCCCGTTACAGTTATTAAGAAGCCAATTGAATACGAACAATTGAACAGAACGGTTAAAATCCTTGGTCACAAGGGTGCAGACGTTGCCTGATTGCTTCCGACTATTTTCATATTATTACTCCCTGACGGGCCGGGTTTCTCTACGAGATTCCCGGCCTTGTCATTTCCAGGCGTAGCGAAATGTGACAGAGACTCCGCTTGTTCGCACAGTTGCTAAATTGATCAGGCTTTTTTCGCAGTCTATCGGTGACCGTCGAGAATGGCTCTGCATTAAGGAGAGTCATCGTGGACTCATCGAAAGAAGGAAGATTGGCATCTTCTGCTACAATCCATTGCCGTAGCACAACTTGCAAAAGTTCTAAGGCTTGGAACTTGAATGTTAGGATCGCTTAAAGCAGTGCCATTCGTGACTGGCGAATTCATTCCTGCAGGATATCGTCAGCTAGCCCCTCTCGGACTCAAAAGGCTTACTATGGATTTTCTGTGGCCGAGTTCCGGAACAAAATTGGTA
>CAJXQE010000182.1 GCA_913058215.1 uncultured Verrucomicrobiales bacterium | reverse complement strand
GAGATCAGCCTCGGTCTCGTGGGCTCGGAGATGTGTATAAGAGACAGGTGACACCATCGGGAACGTTCACCCCGAGCTCTCCGGCGTCGCGCACGGCTGCTGCTGCGTGAGCTGCCGCGATCACTGCCTTCGAAGGTACACAACCGACGTTCAGACAATCGCCTCCCATCAATTCTCTCTCGATCAGTGCGACTTTTCCTCCCATACCCGCAGCGATGGAGGAAGCAACGAGACCGGCGGTTCCCGCTCCGATAACGACCAGATTGTATTTGCCCACTGCCCTGGGATTCTCCCAGTCCTCCGGGTGAACATTCGACGCAAGTTTAAGATTGTGTTCGTCCTGTGGATAAAGCGGCCCTAGTGTTTCTTGACTCATTTGTTGGAAAGATTGGTGGTGGTGAAATCCGTTGCCGATCAATTGGTCGGCAGGAAGTCACTCTGGCTTACAATGATGCACTTGCTGTGAAAATATTTAAATCACATATCTTCAGTTTTTTCGCATTCCTTCTTTGTGCGGCGACAATTTTCGGCTGGTGGAGAAGTACCCGGATCTGGGAAGGCCACTATTTTGAGACGCCCTATGGAATTCTCAGTCTACAGACCGAGTCTTCCATCTTTGTAGTCGGCGTGGAGTTCATGCAACACGACCATCGATGGTTCGCCTGGTCGAATGCGGATCCAATTTGGAACGATTCGATGCGGGTCATCTGGAAACCGCCACTGCTCACTTCCTCCTACGGGAAAAACTCTGTGATGATGCCCTATTGGCAACTCACCGGGTTCTTCGGCATTCTTGCCCTCTTTCTTTTCTTCTATGAATTCAGGCGGCGGCGCAGAGTTACTGCCCCTCCTGCACCGCTTTCCCCAGTTCCTGAATCAAATTGAGGATCTCGGGATTGTTGCCGATGATCTCCTGAAACAAATTGGTCGCGGCGGCGGGAGCACTTGGATCTGCCGGAGTGTCTGTAATTTTCCAGGCATTGGCCCAGGCGACAGTGCCCTTGGTGTAGCCATCAGCGATGAGCCTTTCCTCCAGATCCGGCATGTGCCCGGCTCCGTAAAAAATCGCGAACTTCCCTTTCTGATCGGAATTTTCAGCAATGACCTCACTTAATTTCGTCATCACCACTTTATTCCTTTCACCGACGAGAACAGTCCCATCGTCCCCTTCCATCTGAGCGATCAGGGCCTCAGACTCGCTCAAAAATGGAGCGATAGTTCGCTTCAAGGTGGCGGAATCACCAGACATCACCGCTGTCATCAGCATCCCCATCATTTGGCTCATGGCAGCTTCATCGGTCGGAAGACCAGGCATCTTTCCGGACTGCGCGAGATCCATCGCACGAGTCATCAATGTGGAAAGAGATTCATTCTTTGCTGCCATCAAAGCCTGAAACTGTTCGTGATCGACATCTGCATGGACAAAATTCGGCGCGTCGTAATTGATTCCTGTGAGCTGAAATTCCAGACCCAATATTTTTGACGCCATTCCCTGAATACCGCTCAGTCCAGAAAGCGGATTGTCGGGATCCGCAGCTGCATTGGGATCCCGATCCTGAAATTTTCCTCCGACCAGTTCGTAAAGAACGGCATCGTAACTTTCAAAAAGAGTATTCAAACTTTTGAAATAATCCGCGTCGCCCAGATGAACCGCCGCCACCAGGTCAACGACAACTTGTCCTTTTTGAAAACGCGTCACCGCTGTTTGCAATACATCAGGATCCCCATCGAGCGCCGCCGGGGAGTAGCGAACATAGTCTGCGACTTCCTCCTCAACTTTTTCAGTCGGTTCCTTTTCCGCTTTTGGAGACTGCTCCTGGGCGAAGGCCTGGGGAATGATCGGAAAAAGCAGGAGAAGGAAACGGAGGAAAAATGACTTCATAGGATTCGTTTAGACGTTTTAACCCTGTCGGGCGTTCGATTATACTCTGTTTCATTGAAACAGGCAGCCACCTATTTCAAAGAAAGAACGACGAATTCGCCGGTTTCGTCACGACAATAGAGTCGTCCATTGGCAATTACAGGCACGGTCCAAACCCGCCCATTGAGCACTTTCTGTTTGAGAGTAGGCTTGTAGACATCAGTCGAAACCGGAGCAATTTGAAGATCCCCGGAGTCAGTAAGCACGAAAAGTTTTCCGTCGGCGATAGTGATAGCTCCATGACCAATGGAAGCTTCCGACCACAGGGTTTCCCCATCGATCATCTTCATGCATTTCAGGGCCGTGCCATCTTTTCCTTCATCGCCGTCGATTCCGTAGAGATACTCATCGACAAGGATCGCAGCATTCATTTGTGACTTCAGGTCACGACTTTTCCACACAGAAACGGGAGCTTCCTTACCCTCCCATTTGAGTAAAACCGCGCCTTTCCCGTATCCGCTGGCGATGAGAATGGTATCTCCGCTGACCACAGGATTCGCGGCATTGACTCCGTAGCGGGTCATCCATCGTTCGCTCCAGACTTCTTTCCCTGTCTCAGGTTCAACACAGACATAGGAACGTTTCGTCGAAAAAATGAGGTAGTCTTTCCCCTCGTGAGTCAAAGGTTCCGGAGTGGAATAGCCGGCGACGTCGTTCTTTGATTTCCAGACCACACTGCCGTCGGACTTATTCAAAGCCATCCCGGCCGCTCCCGCATTGATATAAAGACGGTCACCAAGGACCAGCGGAGCTCCGGTAAATCCCCACTCCGGCTTGGTGTATTCGAAATCTTTGACTAAGTGCACCTGCCACATGACTTTTCCATCCTCAGCATTGAGGCAGAAAAGCTCCCCTTCGCGTGCGCCATAGTAAACGCGGTCCCCGTCGATTGTCGCCGTGCCGGTTGTTCCGCCGGGAAAATAACGATCCCCCAGAGGCTGCGGGTAGGAGAATTTCCAGATCTCGTTCCCCTCGGTCTCGTCAAAGCAGAACAAGGTATCGGTATCTGATCCGTTGTGTCCCGGAACGATTACTTTTCCGCCGCCAATAACCGGGGCGCTGTAGCCGAGCCCTAGCTTGGCTTTCCAGGCGGTTTCGAGTTTTCCGTCTGATTTTAAACCGGTTTCTGCTGAAATCCCCGTGCCACCAGGCCCCCGAAACCGTGGCCAGTCATCTGCAATTCCCATTCCCACAAAGACTTGCAAAAGAAAGAGAGGAAATAGCCACGACAAGTTGACGGAGGATGCTTGAAACGCCAGATTTTTCATATGCTTAGGTTCCCCCTTTTCTTCCTCTTGGCAACATCCGCAATCTTGATTTCACCCTCCAATCTGGACGCCCGGGAAATCGTCGTGTCCAGCTTTGGGAAGCTGAGTACAGGTGAGGAAGCCAAACTTTACACTCTGGAAAACAGCGCAGGAGTCCGCGTTAAACTGAGTGACTTTGGTGCCCTGCTTGTTTCGGTGGAAGCACCTGATCGCGATGATAACCTGAGCAAGGTAACTCTTTCCTACAAAAACGCTGCTGAAGCTGAAAAAGGAGGCGTATTTGGAAACGTCGTTGGACGATTTGCCAACCGAATCGACACGGGAGGTTTCACTATTAACGATGTCCGTTACGATCTGGAAACCGTGAATCCAAAAACAAAGGTGCATATCCATGGAGGAAAAACAGGGTTTCAGCGCCAACTCTGGAAGACGGAACTGCTTCCTCCCAAGGCAGTGAAATTCTCCCTGACAAGTCCTGATGGGCATGAAGGATACCCGGGAAGAGTGGAAGTGAGCGTCACCTATTCCCTCAATGATGATGGGGAATTGATTCTCCACTATCGTGGAACAACAGATAAGCCGACTCATCTGAATCTGACGAATCACGCTTATTTTAATCTAAGTGGGAGCGGGGATGTTTTAGATCATGAACTGGCCCTCACCTGCGACGAAGTCCTAGAAGTGGATTCAAGAAAAATCCCCACAGGAAAAAGACTTTCAGTAAAGGATTCGCCCTTTGATTTTCGGAAAGGTAAAAAGATTGGTAGGGATATCGCAGGAGTAAATGATGGCGGATATGATCACTGCTTCATCGTTTCCGAAGAGAATATGCGGAAAGCGGTGATCCATTTTGCAAGCCTCAGCGATCCTGCTTCCGGGCGGACTCTGGATATTTCGACTACCTGCCCCGGAGTTCAGGTCTTTACGGCCAACCATTTTAAGGGAAAGCCGTTTCCCAAATGGGGAGGAATTTGTTTCGAAACACAGTTTTATCCCGACGCCCCGAACAAACCTGGATTCCCATCTACGTTGCTGCGTCCCGGCGAAACCTATGAAGAAATCACCGAATTCCATTTCGGAGTGTTGAAATAGCGCCTCATTCCGTTGAATATATTTTCTAAGGTTGAAGACCTTCTTTCCGTCTTAAATGCAGTAAGAACCCGCGCTTCCATGCGTCCAACCCTAGTGAACCCTAAACCCACCGTGAATCGAATGAAAAAAATCTCTCTACTTACCCTAACCATCGCTCTGGCAGCGTTTCCTTTCATTTCGCAGGCAGATGAAGCCAAAACCGTTTCATCCATCTTCCCTGCACAACTCGAAGATGCTGAAGGAAACCCTGTTGAAGCTTCCACTCTCAAAGGAAAAACCGTAGCAATTTACTTTTCCGCTCACTGGTGCCCACCGTGCCGCACCTTCACACCCTCTCTGGTTAAGTTCCACGAAGCCAACAAGGACAAGGATTTCGAGATCGTATTCGTCAGTCTGGATAACTCCGCCAAAGAGAAAAAACACTATATTGAAGACGTGGGGATGAAATGGCTCACCGTAGCTGGCAACCGCTCCGAAGACGGTTCTGCACTCGCAGAGAAATACAGCGTCCGCGGCATTCCTAAACTGGTCGTTCTCGCACCGGATGGCTCAACGGTGACGACTGAAGGTCGCAACGATGTGTCGGGCGCTCCTGACAAGGCTCTGGAAAAGTGGAAGAAATCTTCTGATTCCTGATTGGTCACGATTGAAAGTGAATCCCTTTAGCTGAAGCCGCTCCTTCGACAGGGGCGGCTTTTTCCTTTGGCAAATGTATTGATAGCCCGCCCCCTCTTTCCCCCATCATTGGATGAAGTCGAAATCACACCCTCGAAAACCGGATGAAGATCTTGATCTGGTGAGTCGTGCCCGTGAAGGAGACACTGCAGCCTTTGACGAGTTGGTGATAAAATATACGCCTCGACTGTATGGACTGGTCTATCACATGACCTCCAATCACGAGGACACCAATGACGTGCTCCAGGATGTTTTTGCCAAGGCTTACCGGGCGCTAAAGCGTTTCAGGGGGAAATCCACCTTCTACACCTGGATCTATTCGATCGCGACGAACATGACGCTGAACTTCCTGAAAAAGCGGAACCGTCGGCGTGGGCTCAGTCTCGATGACATCGATAACGCCATCGAAAACGACAAAGAATTCATCGAGTTGACCTCAAAGAGCGACCCTGTTCGGGAGGCGAATATTTCCGAATTGCAGGAAAGATTGAACATGGCCATGCAGAAGCTGTCTGAAGATCACAGGGCAGTGGTAACCATGTTTGATATTCAGGGAATACCGCATGCCGAAATTTCAAAGATTTTGGGAGTATCGGAGGGAACGATTCGTTCACGCCTTTTCTATGCCCATCGCCAGCTGCAGACCTACCTCGAAGATTTTGTAAAAAACTAAGGAGTGAGTATTACCGAGATCACGGGATACCCACTGTTGAACTTTCCCGATAGAAAACGTAAACTAGCCAACTCCAGAGCCACATTCTATGAGCGACTCCAGTGACATTGAAAAACTTCTCCGTTTGAAGAAGTATGAAACCCCGGGCGATGAATATTTTGAGCAGTTTGCTCAGGATTTCAAAGACCGGCAGCGCTCCGAAATGCTGCAACACTCCTCCGTGAGTTTGCTCGGTGAGCGGGTTTCTCAATTTGTCAGCGAAATGGGTCCCGCAAAATGGGCACTTCCGACCATGGCCGCCGCCGCTGCAGTTGCAGGCGGCATTTTCATTTTTAATTCCGACAATACCCCACTTTCTACAGAACAGCCTATCGCTACTCAGATGATCTTGAGTCCCGATCAGACCACTCTTGAAGGGAACCCAACCATCAATCTGGATCTCTCAAAACCAAAAGAGAAGATCCCGGGAATGCCCGAAAGATCCGATGGATCAATGATTCCAGTAGGTTTGCACGGGCCACTGCGTCAATTTTGATCAGGGTCAATTTTACTGACTCGGTATGAATTATTTCCTCCAGCGCAGTGGGTTCTTCGCATTGGCAGCCTGGGCAGGCGCGGGCATTTTTGCTCTCAATGCTCAAGATGCGGTCGAAAAGAGTGAATCCAAGGCACGCCCCTTCACTGTCATCTGGGCAGGCGGCGGGAAATTTCCCGCAGTTTGCATCGGTAAAGATAACTGGCTGGTATGTACCATTCCGCCAGGCTTGAGTGAAATCGAAGCCTCAAGCGCTCCCTCCGTGGAAGTCGGCGGCAATAAAATCTCAACAAGTGTGATTCATGTCTGCAAGGAACATGGAATCTGTCTACTTGAGACGGAGTCCAAATTGCCTGATACAAAGCCTTTTGCCCTCGCTGGTCAGGAGAAAATAAAACCCGGCGTCCAATTGACCTCACTTTCCTCCGGCGAAAGCTGTCGCAGTCTGGTTACCGGAAAAGATTTTGAATACCTGGGGAAAAATCTTCCCTGCCCTCTTCTGAGAATTCGGATGGAAAATGACAGTGATCATTTTTGCCGCCCTGGAACCCCTTTGATCAACGAAGACGGGGAGATTCATGGGCTGGTTCTTCCGCGAAGGCTGAAGAATGATCGCACTGCTCATGCTATTCCGGCACCGGTTCTGCAAAAGATCATCTGGGAAATGGAGCATTGCCAGAAGAGCGGCCCTGTGTGGTTGGGGTTTGCCCTTCTGACCAGTTCCACGACGCCGGAAATCATGCAGATCAAGGATAATTCGCCTTCAAGTAGAGCGGGACTGAAAGTCGGAGACGTAATTCTTTCTATCAACGGGAATCCTATTCAGGGCATGCCGGATATCGTGGAATTGATTCACAGCCTGCCCGCAGAAACTCCTGCAAAAATTCGGATCCTGAGAGAATTGAAAGAGATGAATGTGGATGTGACTCCGGCTTTTGCCGGGAAATCAGCTGCCGAATAAGTCCATCCGACCTTGAAAGCCGGATTACTTTCGCATTCCTATGCGGCCTTCCAGCGCACGCATCAGCGTCAATTCATCCGCTGACTCAAGTCCCCCGCCCGCGGGAATTCCCTGGGCGAGTCGAGAAACCTCGATCTCCGGGAACTCGGAAAAAATCTCGGCAAGATAATTCGAAGTCGCCTCGCCTTCAACATCTGCACTGAGGGCGAGAATCACTTCAGTGAATACTCCTTCCCGCAATCGTAGAATCAGTTCACCAATCCGGAGATCATCTGGCCCGATATTATCGAGTGGAGAAATTTTTCCCCGAAGTGAATGATAATGCCCTCGAAAGGCTCCCGACCGTTCCAGAGGCAGGATATCCGTCGGCTGCTCCACCACGCAAAGGCTTGCAGAATCGCGCTGCAAGCCGTCGCAGATCGCGCAGCCGTTCTCCTCAGTCGAAAAGAATCCGCAGGTATCGCATTCCCCTACAAGCTGCCCCGCCAGGGCCACTATTGACGCAAAAGGATCCGTGATCTCTTCACCTTGTTGCAACATCCATACAGCAATTCGTTCTGCACTTTTGGGACCAATTCCCGGAAGTCGCTTCAGTTGCGAAATCAAGACACGAACTGGTTCTGGATAGTCGACTTGCATTCCTTTCGTAGTAAAAAGTGGGAAGGTAAAAAGTGAGAAGTGGCTACGTTTGAAATATTGAACTCACATCAATCCGATCAATCGGGCGTGGCCGTCTTCGGTCAGCTCGTGGTGACCTTCCGCACGAATGGAACCCGGATCTGCCAATCCTTCCTGAGCTTTCGAGATAAAAAAGCGGGTCGGACCATCCTCGACTCCCGGAGTCTGGGAACGACTAAGACAATCAAGCGCCTCCTCATATTTCGCTTCACGGAAAAAAATGAGCCCTTTCCAGAAAAGGTCCCGCCGGGCCCGGTCTTCGTCCCGAAAATTTTCTTTCGTTGAAAGAAGCTGATAAATCTCGGTCATCACCCCGTCTTCAGGATCATAAAACATTTCCAGAGCCCGCAACTCTACATCTTCGTGAACGAGATTATACGTTTTGGCGCTTACGAGCAGATCAGAGCCATAGCGAACATTTCCATGTGCAAGCCGTCGGGAATAATCAATCTCGCTTCCGATCCCGCTGAAAAAGAAATGCTGCATAGAACCATAAACCCCCACCGTCATTGGCCCCGAGCTGATCCCTACACCCCATTGCAATTTGTGAAACCAGCGAGTCTCGCATTCCTGATTGAGATTGTTCAAGCGCGACCGCAATTCAAGAGCGGCACGACAGGCTTCCTCGGCATGATTCCCCCCCGGTTTTAGCATTCCGAAAAAGACTCGAACGAGTTCCGGTCCGGACTCATCGAGATAGGCACCACGCGCCATCAGGAAATTCGAGGCATTGCGCAAAAACAGATTTGTCATTCGCAGCAACTCGGCCGGTTCGAGTTTCTCCCGAAGTTCTGCATGATTAAATACCCGGCAGGTCAAAACGGTCACTTCCCGAACCGCTCCGCTGAAATCAGGCGGTTCCGGTGCATCCATCAACTCATCAAAGGTTCGCTGCGAAACACGCATTCCGAGAACGTTTTCCAAAACCCGCTTTCGCATTCCTTTCTCCGTTCCTGCAAAAATCATTCCCGCAGTGGCGGCCAAAAGAATGGCAGACAATGAGGAAAATGGCTCAAACAGCTGACCGTAAAGAGCCATCGTCGGTGAAAGACCTAAGACCACGAGAGTCACCGAGAGAATCACAAAAACTTTCTGTGGCAGTTGAGAAACGTCGACCACGCTCCAGGCCACGCCCATCGAAGCAAAGGCGATCACGAGAATTTCCAACCAGACAACCCGGTTTGCAGTATCCGACTCAAACAAGCCACGTCCGGCATAGAGTTGGCTCAGCCAGATTGCAGCCGGCTCAAATGCCCGCAAAAAATAGAGCATCAGCACCACAAAAAGTACTGACACTCCGATTGCCAAAGATGTGAGGACGTAGCGTCTCATTCAATAGAAGATTCCCATTCGTCCCGGAACTGTCGAGGGGTTTCGTTACGCCAACTTAACTGGGAAGGGACAGGATGACAAGTTTTGAGATGTGCCCGTCCATTTCAGACACAAGCAGCAAAGCTCCCATCTCTGACATAGAGACGGGAGACCTCGAAGCCCCGGCGGAAATAGACCGCAAACTACTGACGCTGAAACAAAAGGCCGGGATCACCCTCCGGGCTGCCTGCCAGGATAAACCGCATGCTGTTTTCCTTCTCCAGGTCGATATCACCCACCATCTGAACGTCCTCGTCAGCAAGAACCAGAAGTCCTTCGTCATCAATTGACCAGTCACCCGTCAGAACAGGCTCTTCGCCTTTTCCTTCATAGTCCCAGGAAAATGTTCCGTCATCTTTGAGACTCAGGGTGATTTCCTTTTCGTCCACAGACTGAGCCGTCCACGTTCCGACGATGGCTGTCTCGGGAAGAATGACAAGATCATCCATGTTGACCGTTCCCTCATCAAGCGTGGCCGAATCCTCTTCGTCTTCAGTTTTTGAACTGGCCGCCAAATCCCTCAACTGGATCGCAACCGAGTCAGTTGGTTGCAATTCAGCAACGCGGTCAAACATTGCGTAGGCTTCGTCAAGGTGACCGGCCACCATGTAGTGATAGCCCAAAAGGAAGCGCGAATCTGCCGAATCCGGCGCATTGGTGGCATACTCTTCCAGTTTCCTCAGTTGTTCGATGTAGGTGTCCGTTGTTTCATAGAATCCATCCATCGTATCCCAATCCCAACCGGGACCTGATGCGAGAACGGGATTCAGCACACCCGAAGCATCGCCGTAGCGCCCAAGGGCAAACAAAGAGAGCGCTCTGAACTCATGCAAAGTTGAATCTCCCGGCTGATGGGAGATTGCCTCATCCGTAGCCATCAGTGCTGCGAGATAATCCCCCTCCCTGAAAGCAGTTCGAGCAAGCTCCAGAGCTTCAGAAGACTTTTCTGCCTCTGTGAGCTCCTCCTCATCTGACTGAAGCGGACGATTCGCTGCGACTCTGGCGATTGGCTCCGAGTAGGTAAGTGTTTCTGAGTAGGCCTGAACGGGAGGTGCACTGTAGGGATTCCGGTAACTGGAATATCCGGTATCGTAGAACAGAGATCCCAGGCTCCAGGAGCTCAGACCCCACGGTACGATAGTACTGAGACCGGAGCGTTGCGACAGATACCCCGGAGGGCGGTGAGGCTGCGGGCATCGTCCGTTTATATGATTTCTCCACTGATTGTTCCAACCGTAATTCCAGCTTCCCCGGCGCCAGGAATGATGCGTTTGCGCACTCCACCAAGGGCGACTGCCCCAGGCATTGGGGCGATACGCATAGTTGATCGAATTCCGGAAGTTGTTGTGAAGAATCACCGGTCTATGGTGATGACTGCTGTGGTGAGGGTTCCAAATCGTCGGAGCCTTATGCCAGGTAGATCCCCAATGCCTTGATATGGTTGGCCGGGAAGTGATCGCATGCAAATGCTGTGGGCACCTGTGGCCGTTAGGTTTGTTGGTGTGTTTTCCTGAAGGTTTCCGATTCAGCTTCCCGTGATTATTCCCCGGTTTGTTGTGATTGTGGCCGGCGTGTTTTTTGTTCCCGGGCTTTTTGTTATTCGACGAATTCTTACCGTTCCCTGGAGTTTTTCGGGTTCCCGGCGTGACTTTAATTCCCGGTTTCGGTTTGTTGCCATGCTTATTGGAGCTACTGGCTCCACCGGTATTGCCTTTCCCTTTGGCACTGCTGTTCCCCTTACCTGGATTTCCTTTTCCTTTGGCACCACTGCTGTTCCCTTTGCTTGAATTTCCTTTCCCTTTGGCACCACTGCTGTTTCCGCCTCCTGAAGGTTTCGCCTGAGGCTTGGGAGTGTTCATCTTGGGAGGCACGCCTGGTTTTGAGTTTCCCTTCCCTTTATTCGACGCATTTCCCTTCCCTTTACTTGATGAAGAAGTTTTCGGTTTGGTCGGAGGCTTTGGCGCGGGCCTTGTCGAAGGCTTTTTAGTCGCAGGCTTTGCTGCAGGTTTAGTCGGAGGCTTTGCTGCAGGCCTTGTCGCGGGTTTAGTCCCGGGCATTGTCGCGGGTTTTGTTGCGGGTTTTGCCGCGGGTTTCACTGGAGGTCTTGGCGCAGGCTTTTTAGTCGCGGGCTTTACCGGAGGTCGTGGCGCAGGCTTTTTAACCGCAGGCTTTTTAACCGCAGGCTTTTTAACCGCAGGCTTTACCGCAGGTCTTGGCGCAGGTCTTGGCGCAGGCTTTTTAATCGCAGGCTTTGCCGCAGGTCTCGGCGCAGGCCTTTTTATCGCAGGCTTTGCCGCAGGTCTCGGCGCAGGCCTTTTTATCGCGGGCTTTGCCGCAGGTCTCGGCGCAGGCCTTCTTATCGCAGGCTTCGCCGCAGGTCTCGGCGCAGGCTTCGCCGCAGGTCTCGGCGCAGGTCTTCTTATCACAGGCTTGGCCGCATGTCTCGGTGCAGGTCTTGCCGCAGGTCTCGGTGCAGGCCTGGAAGTGGAACTGGCTCCCGCTGTATTCCGATTATTATTGCTAGTGCCCTTTTTATTCTTGGCGTAGCTGAATACGACGGATGCTGAAAGTAAAAGTATGAGAGTCGTTGTTTTGACAAAGTGTTTCATGGGAATAGACGGGTGAATAGTTGTGGGGTTGTTCGTCTTGAGAACTTTCAATCGATTTTCAAAATCAAAAAACAGGTCTCTTTGGTTGGTTTGACGAATCAAACGCGGCACCTATGCTGAAATTATTCGATTTTTTTCAAATTACTCATTCTTTCTCCTCTGTGATTCCAATTTTTCCGTCTTCAAAACAGAGGACGGTCTTTGCACCGTAGGAAACCTCTGGCATGAAACGATCGAGAATCACCTCAATCAGACCTTCCGGCTGGAAGTGTTCCGGCTTGGTCTCGGGATGCGGGTAATAGACAAAACCTCGCGCCATTTCCTCTCCGACGCGAAGCTGGCAACATATGAAGGAAAAATCTTCAGCAGGCTCAATTTCGTGCCATTTCACCTGGGTAAAAACGTAATCCGCGTCCACGATGAAGAAATCGAGAGGCGAGATAGATACATTGATCGTGGCAGGATAGAACTCACTCAAATCCAGTCCGAGTTCCGAAAAATACGGAAACTGCATTGCTAGCGTTCCACCGGGAAACCGGGGATCATCTCCCTGTCCGGACGCAACCTGATGCCCCCGAACGACCGTTCCCTTGACCTCCATTCTTCCGTCTTTTATTGGTGCTCCCATGAGACTTCTACTCTCCTGCCTTTTTCTTGCCGTAATTTGCCACAGCTTTGCCGATGAGTCACCTCTCCCGGCAGACGAACATTTCAAAGTCGAGACTGTCGCTGGCGGACTTGTCGACGCCATGGAAATCGCGGTTTTGCCAAAAGGCGATGTCCTGATAATAGAACGTACCGGAGGGGTAAAGCATTTTGATCCTGCTACCGGAATGACCGAACTTGTCACCACAATCCCTGTTGAAGTTCGCAAAGAAACCTTTGCGAGAGAGTCCGGACTGCTGGGAATTACCCCGGATCCCGATTTCGAGACAAACTCTCATATCTATCTATTTTACTCCGTTCCAGGCAATTCGATGCAACGGCTCGCCCGCTTCAATTTCAGCAATGGAGAGCTATCCAATGAAACCCTCATTCTGGAATTTCCCCATGACCGCGAGAATGCGGTCTGTCACGAAGGAGGCTCTCTCGCCTTCGGCCCTGATGGAAACCTGTTTCTCTCAACCGGCGACAATACCTGTCCATTCGAGTCAAATGGCTCCGCACCTATCGATCAGCGCCCTGAACGCCACTGGTATGATGCCCAACGCTCTGCGGCCAACACCAATGATTTGCGTGGAAAGATCCTCCGAATCCGACCAAAACCCGAAGGTGGTTACGAGATTCCGGAGGGCAATCTGTTTCCGAAATCCGATAAGACCCGGCCTGAAATTTATGCAATGGGTTGCCGCAACCCCTTCCGTATTTCTGTCGACTCCAAATCCGGATTCGTTTACTGGGGCGAAGTCGGCCCTGATGCTGCGGAAACCAATGACCGCGGCTCCATCGGATTTGATGAAATAAACCAGGCTCGTGAAGCCGGGTATTTCGGATGGCCCTATTTCGTGGCGGATAACAAGGCTTATACAGACTACGACTTCGCAGCTGAAAAGCTTGGGAAACCGTTCAATCCGGCGGCGCCTATCAATGACTCCCCCAACAATACAGGAAAGCAAAACCTGCCCGCAGCGACCGCTCCTCTTTGGTTTTATCCAAGGGCTTCTGCCTGCGCCGGCCCGGTTTATCATCGCGAGCAGTTTCCTGATACTCAATCAAAGCTGCCGGATGTTTTCGACAACTGTCTGATTGCCTACGATTGGACCAGCGGCTGGGTTCGGGCGATCAAGCTCGATGAAAACGGGGATATCGTCTGGAACAAGCCCTGGCTCTCCCGACATTTGTTAATCCATCCCGTTGATATGGAAACCGCTCCGACCGGAGAAATCTACATTCTCGAGTACGGTTCCGCCTGGTATGACGGAGCCGATGGCCGGCTTCGCAAAATCTCCTACTCAGAGACTCCAGTACCCCTCGAAATGACGGCAGCCGACCCACGAATGAAAGGGCTTGATCTCGAGCATCCCGGTTCAAAGATCATTGCCAAGAGCACTTGTCTTGCCTGCCATCTAACAGATCAGAAATCGATCGGACCGAAGTACTCCGATGTAGCCAAAAAATACTCCGGAGATTCCGCCGCGCGCGATATCCTCGCCAAGAAAATCCTCACCGGAGGCGTCGGCGTATGGGGCCCAATCCCAATGCCACCGCATCCTCAACACAATATCGAAGAAACGCAGCAGATCGTTGATGCCATTTTGAAAATGACGCCGAAGAAAGACGAGGCAGAGGAGTAATCCCTTTTTAGGAAACCACTTTATCTCGATCCGTTTTCTCTGATTTTGTTGCTGCCGACGGGGAGGACTTTGCATTCCGCTGGCCCTTCTTCCGGTTCAATCTTCGGAACAAGGTCATCGCTTTGGCATCTGAAAACCAGTCACCTGCCACCTGTTTAGCGAGCCCCGCAAGACGGGGATGATCAGTCCGGGCACGGGATGGAAGCAACTTGGCGCTGAGCTCCATCACCCGGCACATCCGGGTAAACGCTGAGAAATAGGCTTCGTGAAGGTCGTTGGTATGTCGCTTCAGTGCCGCAAGATCCACCTTGAGAGCGTCCCCGATCTGCTCACTCCAGTCACCCTCGTAATCGAGTTCCACCGGAACACCGTGATATTCCCATTGAGCACAATAGGATGCTGTAACTTCTGTTCCTGTCTCTTATACACATCTGACGCTGCCGACGAAGAGGATAGTGTAGA
>CAJXQE010000181.1 GCA_913058215.1 uncultured Verrucomicrobiales bacterium | reverse complement strand
ATAAGAGACAGGTCCTCTGTGGACATCACCCCGGAGAATTCAGCCATGATGCGCGGCGGCATCCGTTCCACCGGGGTTTTGGATCCCATCACGGCAACTGTGCTTGCACTTGAATCCAGTGATGAGAGCGCCGGTTCCAGTAATCGCTTCATCCTCGTTAGCTGTGACCGTCAACACATCACCGACGGAAATCGATACCCGGCAAACATGCTCGGAGATGTCAGGGCACTCGCAAGTCGAGCAGTTCCCGAAATTGAACCGAATCAAATCATCTTGATGGCAACCCACACTCACGTTGCCCCTTCAGTGCAAGCCGATCCGGAATATCTCAAATTCGCTTCCGGAAAAATTGCGGCCGGGATCGAGCAAGCCTGGAAAGCAAGAAGGCCGGGCGGGATCAGTTTCGGTCTGGGACATGCTGTCACCGGTCACAATCGGATCGCGACCTACACCGACGGGAAGTCCCGGATGAGTGGCAGTTTTCAAAAAGGCAGCACCGGGAATAAAGCTTTCAGCCATCTCGAAGGCATCGAAGACCATTCAGTCCATCTTCTCTACACCTGGGATCTACAAAAGAAACTAACCGGTGTGATCGTCAACATAGCCTGCCCCGCTCAAGTTCAGCGTGGCGACAAATTGAGCGCCGATTTCTGGCACGAAGCCCGTGAGATGATAAGGGAGTCTCTGGGGGCTGATGTTCATATTCTTCCCCAACTCAGTGCTGCCGGCGACATTGGCACCACGGTCATGGTGGAAAAAAAAGCGGAGCGCCGAATGCAGAACTTGATGTTTCCCGACGAAGCGGATGATCGAAAAATTCGCCGCCTACAGATTGGGAAGAACATTTCTGAGGCTGTGATTTCCGTTTTACCCCTCACCCGCACTACCATCGATTTTGCGCCAACACTCGGTCACCAACAGGAAATCATTCCGCTGACAGCAGGTTTTCCAGAACCAAAAAAGGACACGAAGCCTGACTTCCCGGTGGAAATTAACGCCGTCCGGCTTGGCGAAGTAGCTTTTGTGACCAATCCGTTTGAGTTCTATCTTGATTACGGAATGCGGATCAAAGGAAGAAGCCCGGCAACTCAAACCTTTGTCGTTCAACTTACAGGAAGCGCCTCTTATCTACCGACGGAGAAGGCAGTGAGTGCAGGTGGATACGGAGCAATCCCGAAGACCTGCGTCATTGGACCTGCAGCCGGAACCAGAATCGTGGAAACATCCCTGGAACTGCTGGAGAAACTATGGAGCGAATAGGGAGTCACATCTTCTTCTCTCCCGACAATTATTAAAGATGAAGGACGGTTCCGTTTCTACTTCTCCAACAGGTTTTTTCGCAGCAGCGATTTGCCTTTCGATGGTCTTCCCTTCTGTCATTTTCGGTGACACAATCAATGTGGATATCAACTCCAGTGGCAGCGCCACCGAGACGGCAAATGGAGGGTTCTGCGATTCTGCCGATACGATTTGGAACGGCATTGATGGTCCGGAGTTTTCAGCCTCCAATCTGGCGTCCGCAGATGGTCAAACAACTGAAGTCGGAGTCCGTTTGCGGACGTTCGGCGACGGGACCGCTATCACATCCGCTGGCGGAGGTGATTTCTTTTCGGATGGAGTAGAAGCCAATGCTGTCTACGTAAACCTTACCGGCCTAAAGCCGTTCAAGAAATATGAAATCGTGCTTTATCAGATGCCCGATAGTGAAGGCATCGCCATCGTTCCCGCTCCGGTTACAGTTCCAGGCATTCCCAATTTTCGCCCCTGTTTCCTTGATACCTGGGAATCATTTTCAGAACATCGCAACTGGAGGTATGACCTTTCGCCTATCGGATTCCTTGATGAGACTTCCACGAATCCCACTGGTCTTCCCGGGCTTGAAGATCGGGATTTTGTCGTCGCCTCTGGTGGCGAAAGCGATGGATTTGGAGAGTTATTCTTCATTATCTCCCGGACAAGTATCGACGAGCCCGCCCGCCTTGCCGGTTTCCAGCTATGCGGGAATTTGAAGCCGTTTTCCAGACCATACCAACCCGACCTGTCACTCAATGTCGGCAACTCAGAAGGCGCTAACATTTTTGAGGATAGTGCCCGTCTTCAATGGGCGAAGCAATCAGTGCGCAAACGTAGCGATCGCAAGACCAGAAAATTTCTACTCGAGAATAAAGGAACAGCCAGCGACCGAATTCAATTGAAAGCCCGCGATGGTTCCATTCGGAGAACATCCAGAACCGTTTATCGCGTGGATGGAAAGAATCGGACGGGTGCCTTGCGCAGAGGGAACCTTACTCTCGCCATGGATTCTGAAGCGCAGGCGAGGATCAATCTGCGGATCACACCGAAGTCACAGACTCTTAACAAAATCCGTGTAGAAAATTCCCTGAAACTGACCGCAATATCCGAAAACGACCGCTCGAGGCGTGACCAGATTCGTTTCGATTCCGCAGCAGGAAGATATCCGACCCGCCACCTCGAGCGGTTCTGCAAGCCTCTTGATGATTTGCGGGACAAAATTCGGGACCTGTTTTGAGTATCAACTCCAGGGTTTCTTGTCGGCGTTCAATTGACCCAGCTCCCGCTTACTTTTCTAATCTTCTCTCAGGAAGAATCGAATAGAGAACTAAAGCAATTGCGGAACTCGACAGGCCAAATTGGAGCACGATTTCCGCTGCTTCATCAAAGAACTCCGAGTCATTGATGCCGCTACCAGCGTTCATCAACCATAACGACAAAGATAGTCTTCTTACAGTGCTCGCATTCCAGTTCGAGGACCTCAAAAACTGGAGGCGTGAATGACCGTGTATCCTCCACTTCCCGATAGACAGAGTGAACACTGGAAGAGCCTGTCGCCCTTTCATCCTTATTTTCGCTCTGACAAAATGGGCAGGTGGCAAGGATCATCTAATTTCCCTAAGTATTCAGAAAACGAAGGCTGGAATCAGTGTTTCACAATTGGTCTTCCATCAATCAGCAGGTGCTTTTCCACCTCAAACCAAAGGCAGTAACAAAGAAAGAATAATGCTCATGAAAAACGCGGTTGCCCCTAACACACACAAAAGCGGCGTCCAGGATTTGAGGGCTTCAGCTTCGGTGAGCCCGCTCATTTTGGAGAAAATCCAGAAGCCACTATCGTTCATCCAGGAACCGATCAGTCCCCCGCCCCCGATTGCAGCAGCGATATAGACTGGATTGAAACTCAGACTCATTCCTTCGATCATGGCAGCAATCATCGAAGAAGCGGTGATAACGGCAACGGTTGTAGAGCCCTGGGCAACTTTCAGCAAAGCCGAAATGACGAATCCCAGGAAAAGCAGCCCCAGTCCATTCCCTTTTGATTCTGAAAAGACATTCGCGATTGCCGGGCCGATCTCAGCGACTTTCAGCATGGCACCGAAAGCACCGCCGGCCGCTGTAATCAAGATGATCACTCCACCTGACATCAAGGCTTCCTCGATCGATTTGGAAAGCCCCTCTTTCCCGGGCCGGCACTGCGATATGTAAACCCAGAGAGCAATTGCCGCCGAAACCAGCAGGGCGAAATTGGCATTGCCCACCACTGCAGTCCACTCTGCAATCGACAGCATGGTTTCGCTTGCTCCTTCACGTTCTGCAAGATAGGACGCGACCGTATTCGAGCTGATCAGCAGCACTGGAAGCAGGATCGGAAGAATGGAAAGAAGGAGCGATGGAAGTTCTTCCAATGATTTTCCGCTCGCATCGTTTGCCTCTTCATTCGGTTCACCGGTAACCGTGAGCGGACGCATCGGAATTGGCATTCTACGATCAAGCCACGCACCAAAGAGTAAGCCGGCGGCAGCGGCGGGCAACCCGCAAAGAACACCAACCAACATCATCGTTCCAATATCCACTCCCAGTTGTCCCGCCATGATCAGCGGTCCCGGGGTGGGAGGAACCAAGGTATGAGTTACCGCAGCGCCTGCAGAAATGGCGAGAACATACTTGAGATAGTTCGTCCCCGTTCGGCGGAAGAGCGACCGGGCCAGTGGAACCAGAAGGTAAAAAACAGTGTCGAAAAACACAGGGATCGAAAGAACAAAACCGCTTCCAGCCAAAGCCACTGAGGAACGCTTTTCGCCGAGTAGTTTCAGAAATGCTCTGACAATGCGATCCGCCGCGCCGCTGTCCATCAGGCATTTTCCGATAATGGCCGCGAGGGCAATGACGATTCCAATTTTTCCGGCATTGGATCCAAAAGCCTCTGCAACACGGGAAACCTTAACGGCCACTTCCCCGGGTGCCAGAAAGCTGACGACTAGAGCAGCGGTGATCAAGGCGACAAAGGCATTGATCCTCATCCCGATGATCATGCCAATGACAATGGCCACGCCGATCAGCAGGACAACAAACGGGTTTTGAAAAAAGCTGAATACGAATTCCATTGAAGCGCGAGCCTGTCAGGAATCGGGAAGATTGACAATCCCGTATCTCAGGAAATTCCGGAAAGTGATCAACCGTTCTCCAGGTGTCCCTCGATCAAATGCGTCGTGGAAATCGCCTGCCAGGTTTCCGACATCGGATTGGGCGCATCTTCGTTCTGAGCCCGTGCCACGGTTTCGTCGACAATCTGCTGAATCTCTTCGTCGAGCGAAACCAGTTCCGCCTCCGTCTGAATTGATTCAGCGACAATTTTCTCCCGGGCCACTTTCAAACAATCACGCCCCCATTTTTCTGAACGTGCCTTGTCCGGAACATAACTGGCATCGTCGTGCTCCCCGTGCCCGGCAAGACGCAAAAGCTTCCCGACGACCATCTGCGGTCCGCCGCCATTCCGGGCCCGGTCGATCGCAATCCGAAACGTTTCGAGGCACTCATCCAGATCAGTCCCGTCGATGGAATACCCTTCAATCCCGTATCCTTTGGCACGATCAGCAAGATCATCACATTTAAACTGACGGTCTGTGGCGGTGGAGTAAGCAAACTGGTTGTCAGCTATCGCGATGACCAAAGGGAGATTTTCTACTGCGGCCTGATTCACTCCTTCGTGAAATGCTCCGGTCGAAGTTCCGCCATCACCGGAAGTGACAGCCCCTACAAATCCCGATTTGCCCTGAAACCTTTTTGCGATCAGCATCCCGTTGATCACAGGAACCAATGAACCCAAATGACTGATCATGGCCGGTAATCCTTCTTTCGGTCGGCCGCGGTGAATGTTCCCATCGCGTCCCCTCATCGGGCCAAGCACGGAACCAAGATATGTCCGGGCCGCATCGTCAAGGCTCTCACCAAATGCCACCTTGCCCGCCTGATCCCTGATCAAGCCTCCGAACACATCGCCGCCGGATTGATCCAGTTGCATTCCCAGAGCGACGCTGAAGGCTTCCTGGCCACGTCCCAGATAAACGCCACCCACGACCTTTCCCGAGCGGTAGAGCGCCGAGATTTTATCCTCAAACGTCCGCGCCAGCACCATCCATCGATACGCTTCGCAGTAGGAATTGGAGCACTGGGAATCGGATTCAGTCACGGGAGTTTCTGAGGCTGTAAGTATTTCTGACACCTTTACTAATGTTTGAGCAGATACGCCGTCTAGGCAACGGATTTTTCTTCTCCCGGATTTTCCTGTTCTACAGAAAATTATCAGATGACATGGCCTGTGAAATGCTCTAACCGTCCGAAATCCCCGATATTCATCAACTACAAACTACAACCAACATCAAAAACATCATGAATATTGTTTCACCTGAGAAAGCTGCCGCCATCGCTGAGCGGGCTTACTTTATCTATTTAAACCGCCTGTCCAAGGGGATCCCGGGCGATGAACACAAGGACTGGCTTCAAGCAGTGGCGGAGAACGACGCTCCTCCTGCGGCTCCCATGGGAGCGAAGACTTCTCGAACGTCCGCAAAAAGCGGGGCAATCGAGCATCTGAAAAAAGCAGCGACGATCAGTGAGACTTCGAGCTCGAAGAAATCTGCACCGAAAAAGAATCAGCGAACACCCTCAGCAGGAATCGATCTGATCAAGGGAATTGGTCCTAAGATTGCTCAGGAACTGGTAATGCACGGTATCTGCAGTTGCGCAGATCTCGCCATCCTCAAAATTTCTGACATTGATAAGACACTACCAAAACTCGCTGCCCGCGCCCGTCGGGAAAAATGGCTTCAGCAGGCCAAAAAACTGGCTTCGAAATAGCCGAACAATCCGGACAATCCGGACAAATTGTATTGAGGGGGAAGTGCTTTCGCATAAGCATGGCCTCCCCATTACTCTTCGCGAACAGCGATTCCGGCGCATCTTCAGGTAATTATCCCTCAAGGGACGATCTTGCCATTATCGAAAATGGCGCTATATCTCAAACCCACTTATCGAATCATGCCTGTTTCTATTCCAGAAATTCCAGAAGATGCGCCATTCTCACCTGAGCAGAGAGAGTGGCTAAAAGGGTATATTACCCAATTGGTAAAATCTCTCCCCTCCGCTGCGGGATCCGATACTTCAGGAAAGGCGAATTCAGGCGAAAGCAAGCCCCGAGCGGTATTCCTTTACGGCAGTCAAAGCGGCAACGCTCAAGCACTAAGCGAGTCTTTTTCCGAAACACTGAACAATGACGGCTGGGCTGCAGTTGCCGTCGATATGGAGCATTTCTCCACCATTGATCTGCCGTCCGAAAAGCTCGTCCTGGTCATTTCCAGCACTTGGGGTGAAGGCGATCCTCCGGACAACGCCATCGAATTCTGGGAGAAATTCAATGGGCCAAACTTTCCCCGATTGGAGAAAACAAAATTCTCTGTTCTTGCTCTTGGCGACAGCAGCTATGCGGATTATTGCGAAATGGGTAAACTTTTCGACACCCGTTTCGAAGAACTGGGTGCGGAACGAATCGCTCCCCGCGTTGACTGCGATGTGGACTACGAAGACCCGGCTGACGAATGGTTTCGCGTCAACATTTCCCAACTCGACGCCCTCGGTAAAAATCAGTTTATTCCGGAAGGTGGATCTGTTCCGGCAGAAGCGGCTGGAACTGCCGAACCGGTCGAGGAAAAGGAAGTGATACCCTGGGGTAAGAAGAACCCATTCCCTGCCCCTTTGCTGGTGAGCCGAAAACTCAATCTCGAACCTTCCCCTCGCGACACCAGACATTTGGAATATTCGCTGGCCGGTTCCGGTTTCACTTACGAAGTGGGTGATGTCGTTGCAACCTATCCAAAAAATGATCCTGAACTGGTGGATGAAATGTTTTCCGTCCTTCCTTTCAGCACCAAAGTTTCCATCGCACTGAAAGACGGCACCAAGAAGCCGCTTCGTGACGCGCTGATGGAGGATTACGACATTTGTACGATCAACAAAACGATTCTCAAAAAATGGGCACCTCTCTGCAGCCATCCCTATCTGATCGCTGCAATGCAGGATGATGAAGAAATGGCCAAAATCATCGAAGGACGACAAGTGATCGACCTGCTCTATGATTTCCCCGCTGATTTCAAGAGTGCCCAGGATTTTGTCGGCATTCTACGGAAGCTGACTCCACGTCTTTACTCGATCGCATCGAGCCTGAAAGCTCATCCCGATGAAGTGCACCTCACCGTGGCAAAAGTGACCTACGAGACCCACGGCCGCACTCGCAAAGGAGTTTGTTCCACCCACCTTTGTGATGGCATGACCGAGGGAGATACCGTTCGGGTTTTCCTTCAAAACGCCAAACATTTTAAACTTCCGGAAGATCTTTCCCGCGATGTCATCATGATTGGTCCCGGAACCGGCATTGCTCCGTTCCGTGCGTTCCTTGAAGACCGCAAGTCCAGCAAGGCAACAGGTAGAAACTGGCTCTTTTTTGGCAATGCCCACGAGTCGACCGATTATTTCTATCAGGATGAATTCGAGCTCTACGCATCAGAGAATGTTCTCACGCGGATGGATCTTGCCTGGTCAAGGGATCAGGATCACAAGATCTATGTGCAGGACAAAATGCGCGACAGTTCCGAAGAACTCTGGGAATGGGTTAAAAACGGCGCTCACGTTTATGTCTGCGGTGACGCAACCTACATGGCTCCTGATGTGGATGCCGCCCTTAATGAATCTATCCAGAAACACGGCCAGATGAGCAATGAAGATGCTGACGCCTATGTTGTCCAGATGAAGGCGGACAAGCGTTATCAGCGCGATGTTTATTGAGGGAACACAGATCCTGTTCCCGCAAGGAAAGTGTTAAGGAGGCGGTAGAACGTCAAGACAGGTATCCTCCGCCCTTTTCTCCGGAACCACCTGAAGTCTCACAGAACCGGGATAAGAGAACCGGTGCCGCAAGTGCGTCATTGTGGAAACCGATGGCAAGATGTTCACTTCTGCCATGAAACAGCGATTTAGCCTGAGTATTGCATTCCTTCTTCCTCTTCTGATATCCACCTTGCAGGGAGTTGCGCAGGAGAAAGTGGATCTCAATCGAGTACATGCCCAAAGGACGCTGGAGATCGTCAAGGGCATTGAAAACTGGAAAGATTTGTTCAACGGAAAGGATCTCAGTGGCTGGACCGGCGATACGGAAGGTTACATCGTTAAGGATGGAGTCCTCGTTTGCCAAAAAGGAGCGAAGACTCTTCAGACTGAAAAGGAATACAGCGATTTCGTGCTCAATTTTCAATTCAAGCTCACCGAGAGCGGAAACAACGGAATCGGGATTCGTGTTCCGGATGGCGGGGCTCCCTCAGCCGACGGCATGGAAATCCAGGTTCTCGATCATCGTGGGGAAAAATACAACGGAATGAGCGCTGACGGAAAGAGAAAGCTCACCTGGTTGAAACCCTGGCAGGTTCACGGCTCTATCTATGGTATCTACCCAGCAAAAACGGGTTACCTCAAGGCCTTGGAGGAATGGAATGAAGAGACCATTGTCTGCATCGAAGATCATATCATGGTGATTCTCAATGGAGCCGTTATCGTCGACGCCTACCTCGAGGATCTCACGCCAGTGGACGGAAATCCACACCCCGGAATGCACAACAAGAAGGGCCATATTCTCCTCGCCGGTCATAACGACCATATTGAATTCAAAGATCTCAAACTCGCAGAATTCTCACCCAGCCCAAGCAAACCGGACACCAAAGCTGACAATACTCCACCGGCCGGTTTCAAGACAATTTTCAATGGTAAAGATCTCAGCGGTTGGAAAGGACTGGCCGACAGAGACGGCAGCAAACGCAGAGCGCTGGAAGGCGACGCCCTCAAAGAAGCCCAGGCAAAGGCGGATGAAAACATGAAGGAACACTGGAGCGTTATCGATTCTATCCTCACCTACGACGGAACCGGACAAAGCCTTTGCACCGACAAGGATTACGGCGACTTCGAAATGTATGTCGACTGGAAGATTCCACCCGGCGCCGACAGCGGCATCTACCTGCGCGGAACTCCACAGATCCAAATCTGGGATCCATGGGATCCACGCACCAAAGACAAACCGGATCCGGCAAATTCCGAAGAATGGGTCGCCGCTTATAAAAACGGACGCAACCTCGGTTCAGGTGGGCTCTGGAACAATCGCCGCTCCAGTAACCGCCCTCTCGTCCTCGCCGACAAAAAGCCCGGAGAATGGAATACATTCCTGATTCGAATGGTTGGAAACAAAGTGACCATCTGGCTCAATGACAAGCTGATCGTGGATCGCACCGAACTGGAGAACTACTGGGATCGCGTGGGAAATCGAACCGCTCCCCTTCCCCGCGCCGATCAGATCGAACTGCAGCACCACGGAAGTGAGCTGTTCTTCAAAAACATGTACATTCGCGAGCTGCCGTATTGAGGGCGTAGTCATTCTTTCGCCAAAAGAAGACATTCCCACGGCGCTGCGCAATACATAGCACTCCAACGGATAGTCAGCGGCTTCACTGGATGAGTGAAGCCGACGACCTCACTTCGCAATCTTTTCGTCTCCTTCACCGTGACTTTCGGCACTTTTACCGGGACCGGCATTCTTCCCTCCCCGACTAATCAGGTAAGCAATCAGATCCCGTAGGTCACGCGGAGGCAGAGACAATCCCATAGGAGGCATCGCTGATACCGGCGGAGTTACCGCATCCACATCTTTCCGAAGGATCTCGAGTAATTTCCCATCAATGCCTGCCACCTTGAGTATCTCATCTGTTTCCTCCGCAATCTGCCCCATCGTCACAGTCCCATCTTTCAAGGTGATAGAAGAAAGCCCAAACCCCTTCGCCACCTCTGCATTCGGATTCACCAATGACTCCACCATCTTTTCCGGCGAGAGCCTCTCACCGACCTTCGTTAAAGCGGGTCCCTGAATTCCTCCATTAGAACCCACTTTGTGACACTGAAGACAGGCACCCTGATTCCGAAAAACCAACTCTCCCCGGCTCACGTTTCCTCCGCTTTCACTGAGTCGAAAGACTGCCTTCGGGTCGGAGACCGCATATTCAGCTGCCAGCTTTTTGGCGGACTCATCCGTCGACAACTGCAGGGCCAGGTAAAGGTCGAGCCAAAGTTGGGAGCGGATCTTCGCGCTTTCCTTTTCCTCCCAGAATTTCGAGACCACCTTTGGATTCGACTGATTCAAACCATCAATTCCCGCGCGAGCTTTTTTAAGCGGACCGGAAGTCACCGCCTGTTTCGCCTGGTCAATAATCCCCTTCACATTCAAAGCAAATCCATGGCTCATCGCGGCAGCTGAAACCGAGGCATTTTTGTCCTTAATCAGTTTTTCAACAAGTGGAAGCGCGCCCTCGTTTACAGCACTGACAAGACCGTCCAAAGCCGCAACACGCACTTCAGGATCCAATCCTTTTTTTCCAACAAAAGTTCGCAAAGTCTCCTCCTCTACTTCCACGCCACTCCGCTCAGCGAGATTCAAAGCCAGAGCAGCGAGATTTGGAGGCAAATCCCTTCCCAGCATTTTCTTCAAGGAGTCCCCGATTGCAGAGCCCAGAGCGCTCATGCTTCGCTCCCCCCCGGATAGAGGTCGATAGGTTCCAAGAACGGGATCAGTGACAATCTTTTTCTCCCAGAGTTGGAGTGCATGAAGAGCCGCTTCGCGAACGCTTGCATCCAGTCCGTCTGCCCCGGCAATTGCTACCAGCCCCTGAGCACTGTCGTCGCCACCCAGCCTGTAATTTGCGGCCACGATACGGCGTTGGATCGTCTTCGGGAATTCAGAGATGTTCGCCCCCAGGTCCGACAGTTGCCTTCCAGCAGCCCCGTCAACAGCCGAGGTGTCGTAAATCGCTCTGACCGCTTCATTGCGAATCAAGGGATCACTGTCCGAAAGGAATTTTGCCACTCCGCCGCTTTCCTGACGCCTCAGGAAAAGAAGGGCCGTCAGGCGAACCTCTTTCTCAATCGCATTCGCCCGGGCAACAGCAGCTTCTTCAGTCCCGACTTGCTCAAGGCCGCTGAGACAGGCGTGTCGTAAAACGGGATCCAATCCGGAAGCCCCTGTCACCGCAGCCATCCCGTATAGCGCGTCAATCGCTTTGGGATCCCCTTTCTCCGCTACCCTGCCGAGCGCAATAGCAGACAGCGAACGAACTCGTGGTGATTCATCATTGAGCGTCTCGACGAGACGATCTCTCGCCCCTGAGAACCGAAGGCTTCCTAATGATCGCGCTGCATTCGCACGGATCTCCTGCTCAGAGTCTCCTAGCAAATGAAGGAGATCCTCTCCCTTCCCACATTGTTCAAGGCCCCAAACGCCATGGAGTCGAGAGGTGACGGCAATGCCCTTATTCTTTGCAATCGAGTTCAGAGCCTCAGCTCCTTCAGCGGCGCGTTTCACCAACTCAAACTGGGCAGCCTGTCTCACTCTCTTATCCGGAGAATTGACCAGCTGAACAAGACCATCGACAGACTCACCCTTGAATCCACCTGACATGATCGCCGCGACATTCTTACCTGCAGCCTTTTGCTTCGTGTCCTTTGGCACCAACACTTGAATTGCTCCATTTGTGTTGATACTCCAGCCGCCACCGAAATCGCAGAGATAGATATTCCCATCGAAGCCAAGCTCAACATCCGTAACCCCGACCCCTTCCACCAAAACTTCTTTCGGAGTCGCGATATAACCGGCCCCTTTCGGCTCATACCCCACGATCAAGACCGTGCAGTTTTCTGAGGGACCGCGGTAATTGGCGAGAAGAAACTTCCCTCTGAGGTCCTCCGGAAGTGAGGCCCCCGATAGATAGGTCACCCCGGAAGGTCCCTCGGCCACATGAGAGGCAGGAGGATATACCCACTGCGGTTGCTCCTCTGTGTAGGTCTCAAACATTTTCTCTTCCACCCACATCGATTTTTTCGGGTGAAAAGACTCCCAATCAAGATGAGTCACATAATGATGAGCCGACTGATGCGCCATGTTCCATCCGGAATCAGATCCTTCCAGCGCATAGACCATTCGCGCGACGTCACCAATATCACCAGTGTTGTCGAAAGTGAAAAGGTTCCCGTATTCATCAAAGACGAGTTCCTGAGGGTTTCGCAACCCGCGGCAGAACACTTCGAAATTACGACCGTCAGAATCGCAACGAAAAATCGCCCCGCGACCGGGCTCTGAATAAATCGTCCCGTCATCACCGGTAACATGATAAGCCCGGTCACCGACGGAAAAGTAGAGTCGCCCGTCCGGCCCCCTCGTAATCCCGTGAAGATCGTGGCCGATAAACGAAACGTGAACACCGAATCCTTCAACAATTGCGTCGTGAGAGTCCGCGACACCATCATCATTCTGATCCGTCATCTTCCACAGATTCGGGATGCAGGTAAAATAAACGGCATCGTCCTCCGCAAGGATGGAAAATCCGATTCCGTCCAGTGGTTGATTGAAATAATCGGAAAACAAAGTGCGATGATCCGCTGCACCGTTCCCGTCCCGATCTTCCAATCGAATAATCCGGTCTGCGGTATCTGTGAAGAATGTCGGTGGATAGAGCGCTTTGTATTTCTCGTAAAGCTTGAGCCGATCATCGACCGTGACGGCCTGGAAGTCCTCACGAATCAGCTCATTGGATCCTCGCAAATCAGGAACTCCTTGCCAGAAGCGGTTCGCTTCAGAAACAAAGATCCGCCCTTTCGGGTCAATTCCGAGGCTACCCGGATTCTCCACAAATGGAAACTTCACCCAGGTATGAGCATTGAATCCCGGGTGCTTCAATACCCCTTGAAATGCCTCAGGCTTATTCTTTAAGGGCGGCAATTCCTTTTCTGGGACTGTAGGCAATTCTTTGGCGCGCTGAGTCAGCTCCTGGACGGTAATCCCGTAAGCTGAGGCAACAGTGGCGGCGAAGAGAAAAGTAAAAAAGAGCGTTCGTTGGCGAATCATCGGAGGAAGTGTTAATCGGAATTAACACTTTCACGCGTGGATGCATTCCGGGCAAGCCGGACATCACTCAAACATCATTTTTCTGCCAGGGAGAAGTTCTCTAGCCCTGCATCTTCGCCCAGACAGCGATCGCCGTTTTCACAGCCAAACCACAGGCCGTGAAAAATCCAACGATTGCCAGCCAAATCATCCAGCGGGGAACCCGGCGATCTCCAGTAAGATCGGGACGAGTTCCCAGGTAGATCAAGGCTGCAGCCAGCGCAGGAATTCCCAGGACAGTCAAGGCTTGAGCAATGGTGATCAAGGTCACGGTGCTTCCACTTCTGGTCAGAGAAAAGATCGCGACAACCATTCCAACAACCAATGCAAGAGCGGTCAAATGAATGGGCCATCTATCGGTAAGGCGACTCCCCTTGCCAATGCTGTCGGACATCACCGTTCCACCGATCATGGCATTCACGAGGAAAGAACTGAACGCACCGGCAATGATTCCCAAACTGAAAATAACCGTAGCCCAGGCGCCGAACAAGGGCTCCAACTGCCTCGCCACATCACCCACGCCCGCAAGCGCAATGGGGTCAGGCCGTCCGTAGAACATGCGGTAAGCGGTGAGCAAAATGACAATCGTTACCAAACCTAGAACCGAAATACTGACAACCGAGTCGGTCAGCCCTTTTTTTGCATCGCCTATCCCCCATCCTTTTTCTTTAACAAGATAAGCCTGATAAAATGCACCCCCGACCGAGAAAGTCGTTCCGATCATTCCAAGAAGAGCAAGAAGATCCCCTTTTTCCGTTGGAGCAACAGGCTCAAAACCTCGAGCAGTCAGATAGGCCACGATAAAATTCACAACAAAAGCGACGACCATCACGCCAATAAGAAGCTTCATCAGCTTCTCCACCGACTTGTAGAGATTCCGCATCAGGTAAAGCGTCGCGATCACGAAGACGTTGAACAGAACGAGAAGGCCGACTTGCCCTGAAATGGGTATCGCTTCCTCCCCACCGCGGACAAGTTCTGCCAGGGGAAGTAAACCGGCGACGACCGCGATATTGTTACTCGACTGAAACAGCGCAACGAGAATGAAAAGAATCAGTCCCACCGCGACAGCAACCCAACGCCCGAGCCGTGAGGAAAGCTCATCGCAGGGGCTTCCCTCGTAGCTGACACCGATCCTTGCCGCCAGCGCAACCATACCGATCATTAAAATTGCGGCCACCATCACCACAGGAACACCGGCCAGGCCGAATCCGGCACCGACTTTGGAACTGGTAAGAATGCTGCCCGGTCCAAGAACCACTGCCGCCACCACCTGTCTCTTATACACATCTGACGCTGCCGA
>CAJXQE010000180.1 GCA_913058215.1 uncultured Verrucomicrobiales bacterium | reverse complement strand
CAAATACATTCGGATGACGTAAAAGGCGGCTACAGCTTGCAGCCGCTCCCTTCATTCTTCGTGCCTTTGGAAAAGCCTTTCTGTAGGCGTGAACAGTTGCGGGCATATTTAGATAACGGCAACCGTTCGGAATAGCCCCGTATGCACTAAACATCGCGAAATTCCAGTGACGGACAGATATCGGCCTTTCCATCTCTCTCCTATAGGGCGGGAGTTTCGCGGCCATAGTTTCGCTAAGTTTGCGGGCGATTACTGCAGGCCTTCCAACAGGCGGTTTAACCCGCTCTATGACAATCCATCCCAATGCCTCGGCCTGTGCGACCTCTTGGCGTAAAATTGAGAATCGCCGCTGCAACTGACGAACCGTCTCCGATCCACCTTGCCGGTCCAATATTTCGAGAAGCCGAAAGAGTCTTTCTTGTGAGATTTTCACCGATTACGGCTCAATCACCCGGACGCGATAGAACATTCTTGTCTGTCCAGGCTCGTGAGGAGCGGTGAAAGATTCGATGGTGCCGGTTCCGGTTCTAGCGGGACCTACGGAGGTCCATATCGCGCTACCTTCAGGACCAGTGGCCTTTTCAAACTGATAGCGGATGCCCCCAACCGTCTGGAAATCCAGACGAAAGCCTCCGCCAGGTAGCGGGGTCAGGTCGGATGGAAGCAACCCGGAGTTGGCATCCTTCGGATCGGTTCCGGCGAGGTATTCGTCGATGTTGCTGTAGCCGTCGCCGTCTTCATCACCATCAGGGTCGATCAACCGGCCGAATATGCGAATCGACCAATCCTCGAAAGATTCCGGTTGCGCGGCGGTGACGGGCACGCGTTCAATGTGGCCTTGTTTGCCCCGGCCATAGGTGAAGTTTTCCTTGCCGAGGGAAACGAAGGCGGGTTCCCCGTTCACTTCAACGGTGCGCGTGTAAGCAGTGATGTCGTCCGTTAGAGCGAGGCTATTCGGAGTAGGGTCCAGGTTGCTGTCATCACCGAGTTTCCGCGTCTCGAAGGGAATGTGAACGAGATAATAGGTTTCGGAATTGACGGTCACGAGCGTGAAGTTGGTGATCTCGGCCGATTCACTATTCCCGCTAATCCTCCAGGAAAGTGAGGTGGGAGCGGAGGGAGTAGAGTCGCCCGAGGCAGTGTAGGGGCCGTAAAAGATAACGGCAGGTTCTGGGATCGCATCTTGAGCATTTGAGTGCTCTGTAAGAAATACGAAGAACAAACAAATAGACAAGAAAAATGGAACGAACATAAGAGAATGAATGTGATGCTTTACGAATGATTTCTACCAAATCTGAAGATACTTACCGATGGCAATCCCATTACTACTCAGACGGTAATCAATAAGAAATTTATCTAGTCATATATCTATAAACCTCGAAATCAAACCTATGCGGATCTCGATTACGACTTCTTTGAACGGATTCAACTTCGTTCGCTACGGCAGTCACGCCTGCCGCCGCCCCTTTCACGGTATGCTCAACAGACATACCAATTACTTCTCCGGCTACAACTCCGCCGCCTATACACGCCAAAGCAGAAATCCCTCCCCCAAGGAACACTCCCAACGGCCCCCCAATTAAAGCTCCCATCGTCGCCCCCTTGACGATAATAGCGGGACAAGAGGCTAGGATTGCCCCTTTGCCTATATCTCCCACTAAGCCGCCTGAAATTTCAGCCGTTGCATCCACACCGGATTTGCACCCAGCTGAATACATATATTTGTGAGCGTCCATAGACGTATTGACAAACGGCAATTGCTTCCCAGCTACCTTCAATACATCGAGTACAGTTCCGCCCGCATCAAAGACGAATTCTGTAGCATCTTTCGTGGCATCGCAAAAAGTTTCGACGGCGCTTGAATTCCTATCACTTAGCCCCGTTGGGTCACACAAAACAGTAGGCCTTGACCGACAGTAGGCGTAAGGATTGCCTCGCTGCGGTGACTCGCGCACGTAAGCCGATGAGGCAAGGACGGGGTCAAAGGAAAGGAACCTTCCAATACCGGCTGTTAAATAACGAGCTTCAAAATAGTGCGTATTAGACTCCTTATCGCGTTCTTTTTGCGAAAAGTCATAATGAAGAAGATTTTGCTGCTCATTCGAATAGCTAGAGCGAGTAGCTCCAAACGGAAGAAAAGATCGCTCAACCTTCAGATTACCGTCTACATCCGTAGTTGAATTCGTAGAACCCAAATGATCCTGATGATAAAATTGCACACCATTCGCCGGATCCGACGGCGTCACTGTAAAAGGGGCCGAGTTCACCGAGAACAAGGCTTCACCCGGCTTTAGTTGCCCGTTCACTCTCTCCAAATCATCAGCCCCCCCCAACTCCCCACCAGGTCGAACCCGCCACAACTGAGTTTCGGCATCGAAAAACCAAAGATCAGAATCAGCCGGAAATAAACTAGTCACTTCGATTGGCTCGAAAGTATCGTTGCCAACCCAATGGCGGCCAACGACGTAGGACCTTTCCGCCGGTGATCCCGGGGTGCCCTGCAATGGCAACTCCCCGTTCTCGCTTGCACGGATGCGGAGCAAAGTCCCAAAGGGCAAAAATTCCGTCGCTCCGATCGAATGATAGCTGCCGTCGTTTTCGTCAAATCGGTAGGCCTGCTCGACAATTCCTCCGGTCAATATTGAACCGGCGTCCGAAACGTTTACGGCCAGGACACAGATATTCCATCCTGCCTGAAGACTGAATCGCTGGATTCGTCGCGTCGGGTCAAGGCTTGTCGACACACGTGCTACCCGGGTCTCACCGTTCCATACGTATTTGACCGGTGCCCCGTCCTCGCGGATTTCCCAGCTGCGATCGGGGTAAAGGACGACCTCAGGAAGTGTTGAAGACGTCCCCTGGGCATCCTTGGGATACACCTCCTTGCGGATGCGGCGATCGGAATAGTCATAAGTGTATTTCGCCATCATCAGGTCGTTCTCGACCTGAACGAGGCGATCCTTAAAATCCCAAGTGCAAAGGAGGCCGTCGATATCAACCATGTTGCCGTTCGCGTCGTAGGAATAAACACGCCCCCCTTCACTTACTCCAGTGAGCGCATGTGGGCCCGGTTGCGGATCAGTTCTCCCTTGCCTCCCAGCCGGTCCTGCACTGCCACCGTAGCTCATACCGCCGAGATTCGTGACAGACAAGCCGTTCTCGAGGTGATCGATGTTGGAAGCCTTACTGATCATGTTGCCGATCCGATCATAGCCATAGCCGATGTGACCACTAGTCTCGGGGTAATCGACCCGAGTGAGGCGGTAGAGATCGTCGTAGTCGAAAACCTGAGTATTCTCCCTTTCAGTGAAATCGGGCTCTCCAGAGAGGTTCCGGTTATCATCGATTTGGGTGATATTGGAAGCTCCGTCGAAGGTGTAGCTATAGTCAATCAGCGTTTTCGCTCCGGTAGTGACCAGCGTCTTTAACCGCAACCTGGGATCGTAGCTTAAACTGGTATCCACACCGTTGCCGTAGCTGGTGGACTGTATCTGCCCTGAGGCGATGTAGTCCACTGCGGTAATGATGTCTCCTCCAGGCCCACCCGAAATCGTTTCAAGGAGATTGCGGGAATTGTAGGTGTGCCCGACCCTGTCACCGTCAGGATATTGGTGTTCAATGAGACGGTCGAGTGAATCGTAATCATAGCCGCAGCGATAAGAAACGAGCACCCCGTTGAGCGGATCAGGTACGCGCTTTACCTTCCACACCATACGCCCCCGGTCGTCGTAGGAGAGATGCTCTTCTCCGCTGAGATCTCGCACATAGGCCAGTTGGCCGCGAATATTCGCCGCCGTATCGGAAGTGCCGTCTCCCATGGTCAGCCCGGCAACACCCTGATCGTAGAAGTAGGAAACGTCAGGAACAAGCCCAACAGCATCCTCGTAATCCTCAGTGAGAATACGATTTGCGCCGTCATAGGAGTAGCTGTTTCGCTGCGCCTTCGCATCCACTGTTTCTACCAAATTGGAAGCCGCGTCGTAGGTGTAGAACATCTTCCCCCGATCTGGATCTTCCATAAAGATCATTCGGCCAAGACCATCATGTCGGAACCACTTTCGATTGCTCTGCGAATCGGTGATTCCAACGAGATTGCCCTGTAAATCATAGTCGTAGCGGGTGGGCCACGTTTCGCTCCCAACCAACTCATCAACGCCAACAAGACGATCAAGTCCGTCCCTGTATTGAACATGCGGAGTGTTGGCATGTGGGCCGGCTCCAGCGTCTTCTTCATCGAACAAGGTTTGCTTAAGAGGCCGAAACTCTGTAATTGAAATAGTCCGCGCGCCCCCTGCAATCTCAGGAGGATTCACGGACCGGATGTTTCTCCCCACGGCATCGTAGTACATCGTCACCCGGTCTCCATTTGCAGGCGGAGCGACAAAAGCCGGCGTCCCTGCAAAAAATGGCAGGTATGTGTCGCGCTCGTGCCCCCTACTGGTGTAGCGCTTCACCCCCTTGTATACGAACTGCCCGGCTGTCTCGCCTTCCTCAATGGTACCAAGCTTGTGCCCCGCCCCGTCGGAGATCTGAACGATATCGAAAGTACCGCCGCCGGCAACCTCGCGCGAGCGAACTGTGACCCTGCTCGTCACCGTGCCTCCCACCGATTGCAGGGCGAGATTACCCAAAATATCGTAGTGATACTCCTGTTGTCGGACCCGGTCTGTCAATTGATAGGCGAACTCGCTCGTAGGTGCCCCGACACTGTCTCCGGGTTTTACGATACCGACAATTCGAAAAAAACTATCGTATCGATAGATACTTACTTTCCCATTGTAATCCGTCGACGAAGTAATGACACCACCTCCCTTATCATAAGTAGCTGAAGCACTTAGAGTTCCACCAGGTCCCCCGGTGTCTATATGCTCACCTATCACATAGGTTTGAAATACAGGGTCATAGTCGAAGGTCCGGACGTGTCCTGCTTCGACGCCATTAAGCGGATCTTTGACCTCGATGGGATTTCCGAATCCGTCATATTGGTAGCGAGTCGTGACCGTCCCCCCACCCCGTGGATCTCCGTTGACCTTACTGAATTGTTCAATGGGAGCATTTCCTGTGCCTATATACTTGACCTCCTCAGTGAGAAGACCACGATTTCCCACAGCTCCCACCCCCTGATTGTCATAGATATTCTGGGTATGCGAAACGAACTGTCCCGTCTCGTCGGTCACGGAAGTGTCGGCAGGCAGGCCAACGATCCACGCAGAAATATTTTTTGCGAACAGCGTCGTGGTCACTCGCTCATCGTCGTATGAAAGGCCACCTCCGGAAGTCACACCTAATTCCTGTTTCAAGACAGCATTCCCGAAATGATCCACACCGTTTACCGTATGGCTGGATACTGCTGACGTAGGTGTTCCATGGGAATCAGTCGGATGCAGAGTTCCCACTGCATCAATAATCTGGGTCGACTGTTGCGCCGGGAATGGGAAGGTCACCTTCTGTCCATTAATCACCCGGAACGGCACATCGGGAAAGCCGTTCTGCGGATTATGAATCGTCTTGAGTTGCCAGTTGTTGACTTGCCGGGTGAAGACGACGCTATCTGAAGCGATTTGGCCATCATGGGGCCCTTCATCTGATTCATCGATGAACCCGTCCCCATCGTTATCGGCTCCGTCAAATTCGTTCGTCAAGAGTGTAGTCTCGGTCCAGAGCACTTTTCCCTTAAGGGCCTCTTCCTCATACCCACCAATGGGATCGAACTCGTCGGTGAGATTGTTCCCGTTGTTATCAATCCCGTCTGGCACACCGGTATGAAAAGCCATTCTTGTAATCGTCGAAGGAGAGTTCACTTCAGGCGCGGCGCCACCAAAACCCTGGCGGTCGTCCCCCCTTTCCACTTTTCTGGCAAATGAGAATCCCCGAAATTCCTTTTCAAAAGCATCGTAGTATCCATCGTGATACGCAAAATCGGTTACGTAGACATCCTCTCCGGGAATCGCATCCAGATCGAGTCCAAAGGTCTTTGTAATCCGCTTGACTACCTGGGAAGCGAACGGAAGCCGGGTAGTCCAGGGATTCCCGCCATCCTGCGCCGCCAAATAGAAATCGGTCGTGGTCGCATAATCTATCTGGGTGAGCAACCCGATCCCGTTGTCGATAACCCGAAGTAAGTTTGGTTTGACCGCCCCAATGAAGTCCACGTAGTCGATCCGGTAACCACCGGCACTTGGATCGAAATTTTCCCAGAGTAGATCGGTACTGCCATTGCCGTTGATATCGGCTTGGGTCAGGATCGTGGTGCCTCGAATATACTCCGGAGTGCCTGCCACCTCGAAGCGCCCGGAATAGCCACTGTTTCCCTGATTCACCCAGTAGGACACGAAGTCATAGGAAGGAACGAGCACGTCGGCAATTCCATCCCCGTTGATATCCCGGAGGAACACATCCTCGATCGGAGCCACACCCAGATCCATATTGCCGGCTATCGCGGTTCGGCTCCCCCAGTAACCGCGTCCACGATTGGGCCAGAATTCCACCTCCAGATCTGTGCCGAAAAGCCGAATCCTCACCAAATCGAGAAGCCGGTCACCATTCATGTCGGCGAGTTTGACGTAAACATTCGATTGACCCGATGCTTCAAACTGGATCCCATCGGAGTAGGTGATGTTACCCATCTGATTTTCCCCGTAGAGGTAGATCCCGTCTTCCTCCCAGAAATCACCCCGGTTGTAATAATAGATGAAACCGGCTGAGGTCGTCCGCATGAAATCCATGCGCTTGTCGTTGTTCAGGTCGAGGGTGCGAACGCTTGGATCGTCTAGATCGAAAGGTGGATAGGACGGTTGAAAGGCAACTTCGGTTCCCCAGGCGGGACTGCTTTCATCATTACCTCGCGGCAGAGTGGTGTTGGGGTAGAAAGAAAAGAGCGACTGGGAACCACCTGCCTTGTGCACCAGGTCGATGCGACTGTCGCCGTCAAAATCGGCAAGCTGGACACCCGGATTATCCAGGGTGACCCCCGTGGGAAAGGAAGTGAAAAGTGTTTCCGCCGAAAACCGGCCGTAGCCCCGATTGTAATACACACTGTGCCTCCCATTCTGCGGGTCCGTAAAAAAGAAGTCAGGGAGGGCATCAGCATTGATGTCAGTCAGCGAAACATTCGGATTGCCAAGTGAATAGAGTGGATTGTTGGACAGAGTGCCGCGCTGCACCTGCTGCACATCCAACCGCGAATAGCCGAGACGTAAGGGGGGAAGGTGGTTTTCCAACGCCGGTCCCTTGTCGAACTGAGTCACCTGCCGAAGCAGGGAAAAGGACAGCCCGGCATCGGTGGGAGTGATTCCCTCGATAGGGTCATCCGCTGGAAGGACATAATACAGTCCATACTGCCGAACCAGAGCTCCGCCCGATGTTACCGCGATACGGTAACAACGCCGGGAGGTCTTCACTTCAAACCCACTCAGGAACGAGCTGAAGACGTCGGGCCGAATCTCATAGGCAAAAGAAATCGCCTGGTAGTTCGCGCCGAAAATCGAGTATCGGATCTCCCCGCAGTAGATATCCCCCGGAGATTCCGGGAAAGTCTGATAGTGGTATTCCATCCGGTTGCCATGGACATCGATGACGTTGTCGACGCACCATTTGAAGGTATCGTCAAAGGTAGGGTTGGTGATTCCGGGCCGAACAATCCGGGATGCATTCGAAGATATCGCGGTGGATCCCAGGAAATGACGGGTTCCGTTTTTCGAATAGACAATCCAACCGGATCCGTTGCGGACGATTCGCTGAAAGGAAGACTCGTTTTCCACCCTGTAGGACCCGTCGCTGAGAGGCACAAGCTCCTCTCCTCCAAGAGTGAAAGTGTCTCCCGATCCATAATTAGGAAGGCCCTTCTCCGTCTGGCGTTGAATCGACAACTGGCCGCTATTCCACGCGATCCCGAAATGACTGTTTCCCCCGCCGGAATTGTAGCGGAGAGTCACCTCAGGCTGCAGCCCGGCAACCCCCGGGGGTGAAGCAATCTTCACACTATAGCTCGAAGTTCCGCTGTTCAGTTGCGGCTCAAAGGAATCTCCCAGGCCTTCTATCGATCCTGGACCGGAAGGCAAAGATATTTTTTCCAGCCCAACCCCGGTGCTCTCTTCCGATACGCCTACGGCCGCAGTGGCAACGGCAAGCGCAACAGCCAGAAACATTCGCGATGGTGACGGAGAAAACGACATAAGAAACCGGTCATTGGGAAGCGGGCAAAGTAACTGGGCCCATGGGTGGACCTGGTGCCCCACTACTGCCTCCACGATCTTCTTTCAGGGCCGCCGACAGGCGTTCGGGGAATTCCTTGACGGAGTATCCGTCGCGCAACTTTTTCAAATACCCGTCATAGGCATTGAGCCGCTTCTGCCGATAGACTCGTTGCCCTATCGAACGCTTGGCCTCGTTGTAGGGCGTTGTCCGTCCCTCGCGGCGCTCGACGAGTTGAACCCAGAAAAGCCCCTTCCCTGTCTCAATCGGTCCCGCTGTCTCATCAGCCTCTTTCAGACGAAAGATGGCGTCCAGCACTTCCTGCAGATAGCGCTTGTTTGAATCGCCTTCTGTAAGCCAGTTTGTATCGCCTCCCCTGCTGCGGTCAGCCGGATTGTCCGACAACTCCTTTACGACTTCGGCAAATGTCTTCCCGGCAGAAAAGGCCTCCTCCACTTTTTTGCGCTTCGATTCCAGGGTAGAAGCCCCCTTCTCCACCGGCATCAGGTGCAGCACTCGTGCCCGCGCCAGAGTAGGCTGGGAAAACTCGGTCTCCTTCCTTTCCTCATAGAACGCTTCCAGTTCCGCATCATCGAGCACGGTATTGCCAATCTCCTCGTCAATTCGGTCCGCGAGTAGTTTCTGCACCGCCAGCCCTCGCACCATTCTCCGCACTTCGGGATCGTCAAAGTAATCTTCTTCCTCCGCCTGTGCCGCCAACAGCTCGAAATTGATCGAATCCCGCATCGCCTTTTCCGTGCCGTCTACCCCGTAGAGATCATACCCATTCTTGGCAGCAGTGGTACGAAGATCCTCAAAGGAGATCGGCTCACCATCGACTTCGGCCATTATCTTATCCGGAGCTATTTTGCGGTGATCCGCTGATTCATCCGAGCATGAAACAAGGAACGCCACCGAGGCAATGACACTAAGTATCAATTCAAAGGAAGCCCTGCAGCTAATATCGCGGATCTCGGATACTCCCCTGAAACCGAGCCAACTAGAATCCGGGGAATTCGGGAGGGTTGCCATAAGTATAGGTAAAGTGGAGGACGATGTCCTTAATTCGACTGAAATCAACGTCACGATTCGTAGGGCTTTGGGTGTCGATCTTTAAAATCCACCCAGTAGCTGCAACGGGACGATTCTTCAGACCGTAATTGACGAATTCACCCTGGGGCCGCCCCCCGGTGGCACCGTTGATTTTTGCGGGAAAAGCGACTGCAAAGGCTGTTCGATTCTGGTCCGGCACGTTAAAGGTGAGACGGAAAATGTCGTCAGCAGAGGGAGGCTCGGCAAAAAAGCGCCGCATGCTCACGGTGCCGCTTTGAATGAGATCAATCTCTGTCACCTGCCTGTCACTGAAACCCGATTCTGCGAAGACCTCTGCCCCTATGCTATCGATACGCATATTCCAGCGGCTTCCTGTCGCCGGGAAGAAGCGATTGTCCTCGATGGTGGTGCCGAAGACAATTTCCAGGCCCGGGTTGGTCGGATTGTAGAAATTCGATACGCGATTGGTCTCAAGGAAGTTTCGGAAGGCCTCGATGCTGTCGTTAAGCGTGAATCCTCTGGCCGGATTCGGGACCAGATTGAGGATGTCCTCCCGGATCGAGATTGGCTCCGCCGAGATCGGCCCTGAATGATTCGGTCCACGGACGCTGGAGTTGTTTATCCGGCGAAGCTTACTGTCCCAGGCACGAAGCCCGTCGAGGTAATCTTTTGACTCGTCCGCGTTGCGGATAAAGAAGAGCGAATCCACCTCTGTGAACTTGTCGAAAAGCGGGTTTTCCAAGCTTGCAGGTTCGTCGCTTGATACAGGAACTGTGATCGGGTTCTGGTAGCCCTCGGTCCACTCGTATTCCAATGTCTTGGCGAGCCGGTAGAGACGATCAATAGCGAAATCGAGTTCCGCGTCCGCACGCCTCATTGCATCTGAGACCACTACCCGGAAACTCGGGTCCTGAAAATAAAGGTCGGCAGCAGTTATACGAGTATGCGATAGATCTTCGATGAGGCGGTCCATCCGCGAAAGGGAATTATCGAGGCGGAGTTGCTGCGTGCGAAGTTGGTTTTCACTCCGTTCGATATTGATTCCCAGATTCCCCAATTCTAGAAGCATCCCTCTCACTTCTCGTTTCAATTCCACATCGTTTATAGAAATGGTCTGAAGCGTCTGCAACGCTGTCCGCTTTTTATCAGCAATCCCTTTGATAATCCCTCCAGCTATTGCAAGGGGACTATTCGATGTACCTGCCACAAAATTAAGCATCCCCTCGGCAATTCCCTGCATCAGGTCAACTGCAAAGAGTTCCTCTACTGTCTCATTGATGATCCCATCTACCTGGGCATTTGACCATTTAGCTAGCTCCACCCGCTTCAGCAGATTCACTAAATCATTCTTAGCCGCTTCCACACCCAAGCCGGAATCCAGTAATGCAATCACTTGCTCCCCCATATCCCCGAGAATCGCGGGATCGGCTTCGGGATAATCCTCCAACAATGACTCGACCCGCGAATTTACAACGTTCCGGAAATCGCGTTGATCGTCAACGGTCTGGAGATTATTGTAGAGAGCCGGGTCGATTCCCGTCAGGTTACGCAGTGGAGTGATGTAGCTGTTTCGCTGGGAAAGGTGTTCGTTACGCAGATCTGCCTGATAGCGCTCCCAGGTTCGTTCCTCCTGACGGGCATTGATCTCCTCCGCCCGGGCGTCGGCCACGGCGTCCTGCGCATCCTGATAGGTGGCAGTGAAGCTCTCGTTTGGAATAAAAGAGCCATCGTTATTGAGAGGATTTTGCCCCGAATTGATACTTTCAAAAAGATCTCGGGCATTCTTGACGTGGGCGAGCAGGTTATTACCCTGATTCTGAGCGAACTCCTGTTCGGACTGGCCCGCCGCCAACAGTGCCATGCCCAGATAACTCTGAGTGGCGACAATCTTACACTCCTCTTTGGATTCCTCGCGAGCTGTCTCATCCTGCAAAGAAAGCTTAAAAAGTTTCTTGGCCTTCTCCACCCGACCGAGAGCACCCCGCTCCATGGCAGTGCTGAGCTGCCAGTATTCATTCTTGATGGGGATGGGGCCCTGGCTCAGGGAGGGATCGCGAAACTCCACATAACGTGGAAACTGCGGGAATGGCTCCGCGCCTTCCGGCGCCCGTGTCCGCATAATATCAGTCCCGTAAGTTTTTACGGCGGTAGATGCGTATTGGATCGGCGCATGATAGTCAAGCAGGGCCGTGTCAATGGCGGCGGTCTCTTCGCGTGCGCCAACAGGCGAAGGCAGGACGTCGGGGGGATTATCCGGATCGAAATTCAGAATTCGGGGATACTTGATCCGAAGCGCTTCGATGAGTCGCTGGTTGGCGATCATCACCTGTCCCTGAAGAATCTCATTCACCACTTCCGCCATCTCGCGGCGTTTCACCGCATTGTTTTCATCTCCGACGAGAGCATTCTGTTGGTCAAAAAAAGCATCTTCAAAATGCCCCAGGTAGACGTAGCGATTGTTATTCACACCGCGGGCGGTGTATGCGCCAATGATATCCTCCCAACCATACACCTCCGGAAAGCCACGTCGATAAGCCCGGCCGAGAGCGAGTGAATCGGGCACCGACTGGATCTGAATGAAACCCCGCTTCGTCTCCGTTGGGGAAGTCTCGGTTCCGTTCCCGGCGTCATACTGAACACGAAGTGCCACATCATATCTGGTAGGTTGTCCGGGATCCGGAAACGTGTAGCTGGGATTGGCCTGACGCTCCTCAATGTCACCACCGGGAACCAAATCCTCCCCAAAAACGCCATTACCATTGAGATCCCAGTAGTAGGCCGATATCTGACCCGTCACTCCCTCAACAAAATCCACATCAGAAAAATACTTAATGGCGACACCCGGTTCGGCGAGACGGGGATTAGCGGAGAAATTCACCCGGATACTGGCATCGGCTACCGAGCGATCTTTGATGGAAACGTCAGGATCGATCGTTGCGTCGAGACCGAATACGTCCTCAGTGATACCTGTCTGTGTAAACGTTTGGGCACCCGTCGTGACTCGGAGAATTGGAGTCACCGTTTGCACTCCGTTGCTTGCCTGGCTTTCGTTGAAAGTTGAAATCCACGATGTGTTGATATCGGTTGGAAGAATGGTGGATCCATTCACCGTTTTCTCCTCATCCCACGTCCCGTCACCGTCAAAATCCCACTTCCAGCTGAGGATGTCATCATAGAGAATACTCGATTCGTTCTCTAAAAAAGTAAATACTACCGAATCCCCTTCGAAGGCCTCGTAAGGACGTGCGAAGAATTGCAGGTCCTGGCCTCTCGATAGACTCGAGGCCAGGAAGAGAACTCCAATGATGGGAAGCAGGCGAAACATTTGAGTGAGGGGCTAATATTTGATGATGTAATTCACGTAGGCGTTTTTAGGGCGGGTTTCCGATCCCCCCGAAGAATTGGTGGTTACAGTCCCTGAAATCCCGCCAGCAGCTGAACTTTCCACTTTATTTCCGGTAGCGTCTTCATTTCGGACTGGAAAATTGTGGGTATGAGCCTTGTACATATCAAGCTGGTAGGAACCCACATTATCTCCAGTATTACCTCCCGCAGAGATCACAGTCCGATTATTCCGGTCAGGATCAGTAATGTGGCCAGCTGCACGCCCCCTTAAAAAGAGTCCACGCAGATCAGGAACTCGGAAATTAGTCCCATTTGTGGTACCCCAAGCCGTTCCAATCGCGTCGTACAAATCACTGTAGGTTGTGCGATCCAAAAGCTGATTGTGACAAAAAAACCACCCAGCAGGTGCTGATGCTCCTCCATAGGGAGCAATCGTTCCTGGAGGGACCAAACGGCGTTGCAAGGCCGCTGTTAACTCAGCAATATCTATCGAACCATCTGCTATCTTTCCACCTGTAATGGAATTCGCAGCAATCTCATCGGACCCGACAGCCCCACTCGCAATCTCATTCGCTGTAATTCCGTTCACCTGGATCCGATTCGCTGCAATCCGCGCCGAACTCGGATCATTGCTTCCCCCCTCTAGAATGGTCGTCCAATCGTGCCCAGCCACCTTCTGCGCATTTTTCGCATGAATCGCCGGAATGATCATCTGCCTTGGCACCATCTCCGGATCAGCAGTCAACGCACTACTGTCCGCATCCACTGTGATTCCCAAATGCTTGGTAGCCGAGAAATTCATCGTATCGAGCGCTTCAATACTGCCGAGAAAGACGTTGATCATACCATTAACGACTCCCACCTTCTCGTGCCGTTCGGTCCACTCGGAGGATCCTCCCACCGCTTGAGAATAGAGGTTGAAGGTGATTGTATACTGCCCCTGATCGTATGCCGTGCCCTGTTGGTCCGTCAACCGCCCCTGAAACGGAATTAGGTATGGACTTTCCTGAGCAGAAAGTATCGGAACGATACTGGTCAACCCAGCTAACAAGGCAATTCGCAATCTTGCTTTCATAATTTTAAAATTCATATGGTATTTTGATCAAGGCTCCACCCGCCCGACTTGAAGTTGAAAATCTCCCGCCCGGGACTGTTCTGTTCCAAACACGAAGCCGCCAAAGGTTGAAATCAGGCGATAACGGTCGGGAATCTCCTGCCCTCCCACTTCAGGCTGATCGTATTCAGTGAGAACCCCATCTGCCACCTCGGGAGATTGATTGTGAAACAAGGTTCCCTCCTGCGTGAAAAAGTCAGTGTCTTCCCCGTTGGGATTGAAATCGTTTGCCACAACAATGGCTGGATCACGGTCGGTGTCGAATGCTGCAGAATCTCGTTTTGATTCCTGGTAGACTTCTGCCGAACTCACGTCCACGAGCGCGGGGTTACCGTCATTCGAAATATCATAACTCGCCACCGTGGTCGGATTCGCCAACTGGACCACCGATCCGGCATCCGAAAGAGGCGAAGCCATCGCTCCCACAAAACTCACGCCGACAATCTGGTGAGTGGAGCCTGCCGGATCAGGCTCAATCCGATGCGCCAGAACCGTTGTTTGAACAACTACAGGACTTCCCGGACCATCTCCTGTTAATGTGGCGGTGACGGTGTAGTTTCCTGCTTCCGTGAAATTATGGTTTGCTTCAGTCAGGGTGATTCCATCCTCATTATCGTCAGTGTCGGCAACGGTCGCTGATCCATCTCCAAAAGCCCAGGTGGTAGTTGGATTGGCCCCGACGTCGTTCACAAGATCATCGTAAGGAATCAGGAGCGCAAACGAGGTGTAAAGGGGAGCAGATCCCACATAGGGAGAAGCGCGCAACTCAGCGGAATCGACATCCACCTGTCCCAACTGGATATCTCCCAGAGACACATCGCTGTTCGACAGGAGAAAAGAAACCCGATTGGAGCGGTCGCGTTCGTCAATGACCTCACCTCCAACACTGACAACCTCTTCGAATCCAGGGCGCGCTATAGAGAGCGTATATCCATTTTCACTCCTGTCTCTTATACACATCTCCGAGCCCACGAGACCGAGGCTGATCTC
>CAJXQE010000179.1 GCA_913058215.1 uncultured Verrucomicrobiales bacterium | reverse complement strand
CTATCCTCTTCGTCGGCAGCGTCAGATGTGTATAAGAGACAGATTCAATTCTTCCCTCACGAACTCCCCCTCTGGATCAAGAACCCGGCAACAACTGACGATCCCGGAGTCGGAATCGGCCCCGTGGAAATTACCGGGCCTCTCATTGACGAATGGCCACCTCAAAGTCATCAATCATTATTAGGTAATGTGGACCTGAAAAAAGGTTCTCTTGAAGATGCCCGAAGGATTTTGAGCAGTTTCGTTCCCCGGGCATTTCGGCGAGAGATCACTGCTGCCGAAATCGAGCGATATCTGAAACTCGTCTCAGACAGGCTCGACTCCGGACGGAATTTTGAGTCGAGCTTGCGTGTCGGCCTTGAAGCCGTACTTTGCTCCCCCAATTTCCTTTACCTGAGAGAGAAATCCTCACCGCAGTCTGAGTCGATATCGCCATCAGAACTCGCCAGCAGGATTGCCTATTTCCTTTGGAGTGCTCCGCCTGACCAATCCCTCCTCGAGGCAGTAAAGAACGGGGACATCGCTGCTGAAGTAGAAAATATGTTGGCCGATCCGAAATCGGATCAGTTCATAAAGAATTTTACAGGGCAGTGGCTCGCACTTCGTGACATCGACGAAACCACTCCCGATTCGAAACTTTACCCAAACTTTAACGAGTTGCTTCAGGTCAGCATGACGAAAGAAAGTGAAGCCTTTTTTCGAAAACTCATTGAGGAAGATTTGGATATATCCAAGCTCATTGATTCGGATTTCATCATGGCCAATGAACAGCTCGCCAAGCTTTACAATATTGAAGGTGTCAGCGGCCTTGAAATACGGAAGATCACTCTGCCTGCAGACAGTTTCCGTGGCGGAGTCCTTACCCAGGCGGCAGTGTTAAAAGTAACCGCTAATGGAACGAACACCTCTCCCGTCGTCCGCGGAGTCTGGGTGTTGGAAAACATTCTCGGCGATCATGTTCCCCCTCCCCCGGCGAATATTGGAGGGATCGAGCCCGACATCCGGGAAGCCACCACAGTTCGTGAGCAACTCGACGCCCACCGCAACTCCGAGAGTTGCCGGAGCTGCCATCAGTTGATTGACCCGCCCGGTTTCGCACTCGAAAGCTTTGATCCAATAGGAGCCTATCGCGAAAACTATCTCCAGTTCAAAGTGAATCCGGAACACGCGGACAAGGGCTGGGGCAGCGTCGTCAAAGCAAAGGAAGTCGATGCTTCCGGTGAGTTAAAAACCGGGGAACCCTTTCAGAATATCCAGGAATTCAAAAACCTTCTGCTGCGCGATCCGAACCCCTTCGCTCGAACACTCACTCAGCGCCTCCTCACCTACGGGCTTGGACGTGAACTGGGATTTTCCGACCGTCCCGCCATTGAGAGCATTGTCAAAAAGACTGCAGAGAGCGGAAATGGACTCAAAACCTTGATCCGGGAAATCATCCTCAGCAAACCTTTCTCTTCTTACTAACATGAGCTCGTTCACTCGTCGTCATTTTCTCAGATCCACAGGCATCGCTCTCGCTCTCCCTGCTCTCGATAGTTTTGCAGCAGCGACACCTGCCAAACGAATGGTGGCAATCAATCTTCCTCTGGGTTTCCTCAGCGAGCATTTTTACCCAAAGGACTCCGGGGCCGGCTACACTGTCAGCCCATATCTACAGTTGGCCGAATCGATTCGGAATGACTTCACCGTAGTTTCAGGGACCAGCCATCCGGAGGTCGATGGAGGTCATGCTGCCGAAGCATCCTTCCTCACCTGCGCCCCACACCCCGGCTCCCGTGGATTCAAAAATACAATATCGCTGGATCAACACCTCGCTTCGAAGATTGGAGATACGACACGATTTGCTTCGCTCACCCTTGGAGATAAGAGCCTTTCCACTTCTCCCAATGGAGTCACAATTCCCGAGGAACGTTCTCCTGCAAAACTCTTTGAAAAATTGTTTCTCACTGGCTCAGCGAAGGACATTTCCGCACAGAAAGAGCAACTTAGTGACGGACGAAGCATTCTTGATTCCGTTCTTGAAGAGGCCAGAGCAATGCAGTCATCAATCAGTCAGGCGGACAAAGACAAGCTGGACCAGTATCTCACCGCCGTCCGGGAAACGGAACAGCGCCTGACAAAAGCAGACCAGTGGCTGGACACTCCAAAGCCAAGGGTGCCTCCGGAGAAAAATCCCGGCGACGTAGATGGGAAAGATCCCGTCGGAAGGCTCCGCGCATTCTTTGAAGTGATCCGACTGGCACTGCAGGCCGATTCCAGTCGCGTCGTGGCTTTGTCAGGCGCAAACAACAGCCTGGTTGCGCCACTCCCCGGCGTTAGCATGGGATATCACGCACTATCTCATCATGGCAAGAATCCGGAAATGATGAAACAGCTCGAGGTGATCGACCGGGCCACTATCGCTGCCTGGGTGGAATTCATTGCCGCGTTGAAAAATACTCCGGACGGAGAGAGCAATTTACTCGACAATACTCAAGTATTGCTCGGCAGCAATCTGGGCAACGCCAGCGGACACATCACAACCAATCTCCCGGTTCTGTTTGCAGGAGGTAGTTTCAAACACGGCAAGCATCTTGCCTTTGATCAGAAGAATAATACTCCCCTGGCAAACCTCTTTGTCTCCATGATGCAGGATATGGGACTGGAAGAAGGAGAATTTGCTTCCGGAAAGACCACGCTAAGCGGACTTTAGATTGTCTGCATTCTACTGAAGCATCGCCTTGATCCAGCTGTAGAAATTCACGCCGATGTCACGATAGCCTGCGTCATTGGGATGAACGGCATTATTCTTGGGATAGCCGTAAACCGGGTGAATGCTGTGACTTGTGGGAACGGTGTAAATCCCCTCCTCCTCCCGGCCGCCGAAATCTTCCATCTGTCTCTGCACCAGGCGGGATTGGATTCGCCGCCAACCGGATCGCGGGTATCGCGTTTTGTAGTTCGCGACAAACGCTCCATCGCGGGCGTTCGGAGCGGGGGTAAGCCCAATACCAATTTTTGCGTCCGGAGCAGAGGCTTTCAATTGCTCGAGAAAAATCTCAGCCTGCTCCATCATTTGGTCGATACGTGATTCAATCGCGGCAGGATCGTTCGGGTCGGGATGAAAGCAGTCGTTGATCCCCAAAAGGATCGTGATGAAGTCCGGAGTTTCCCCTTCATGAAATTCTTTGAAGTATCGATCTGCGTTCAGCGCCGGCTCCTGATCACCTTCGGCGAAGAGAAACGGACTGGTCCGCATTTTCCCAATCTGCTTTTCTTTCGGAGCATACTGAGAATTAAAGCGTTTCCAGGTCCAACCCCCGTAGCCTTCGTGGAAGACCTTGGGCTCAGCAGACGCAGGATGATGTGTCCCCAGCATTTTCCAATCTGGGTTGCCTTCTTTCTCCAACAATTCTGCCATAGTGTTCGGATAGCGTGAGGCATTGGTAAGGCTATCGCCGACGATCAATAGCGAGATGCTCTTTTCGTCACCCGCTCCTGCCGGCGCCACCCGAATCGTAAGATCTTCCTGATCCAGAACTTTTCCGGCTCCATCAAGAAGGCGAACTGTCATGTTATGATCACCCGCCTCACCAGACTTCGCCAAAAGCGTCCACTCGTCGCCAGCTAGAAGACCCAGCTTGCAATCCATTTCAAAACGATGTGGCACGTCTTCTTCGAAAAGGACGAAATTTCTAAATACGAGTCCTGTTTCGACTCCTTCGACGGCGTAAAATACGTCCGGAACTACGAGACTCAATTCCTTCTCATCGCTTAGTGCTTCTCCCGGGAAAAGCGGCAAACACAGTGAGCAGAAAATGAGTGGGATGAGAAAAAGCCTTCGCATCAAAAAGACTACTCACCCGAAAATCGAAATCAAGAGCGGCATAGCGGGAGACTTCCGCCTTATCCTCTGCCCGAAAAATGGCTAGTTTTACCAGGCTACCCGGCGACTTCACTAGGCGAGCGAAGTTACGCTCAGAAACTAGTCGAACCACCCTGCTGACGGCTGCGCGTAAGGACGGAACATTTCCACAACTCCGGTCGGCTCATTGTAGTAAACCGCACGATTCATTCCGAGATCGGAAGCTTTTCCGGAATCAATCAGGCTGGCGGAATCCGCCGCGCTCATTTGGAAAAGAACCTTCTTCTCAAACTCAGCCAAAGCCTTTCGACTGATACACCGGTTCACATTGTTGTAAGTATCCAGCGAGACAATGAAGTGATACCCGAGAGCGGCCCCTTCACAAATCAGATCGTTCAAAGAATCCGACGGCTTCGCATCTCCTTCGCCTTCCTCCAGCGAGAAACTGAAATCCTCTTCGTAGCGGAGCTTCTTGTAGCGCTGCAGACCAAGAATAAAAACGAAAGTCGTGATGTCGCCGGCAGGTGCTCCACCCTCCCCTTTTGCTTTCATTTCAGCGGCCAGAGAGTTGAGTGTATCTCCCATCTCATGCGAGGCAGGAACTTCAACCCGCCCTTCCAAATGGGGCATCACCTCTTTTAACCAGCTCTGGCTGTTGGGGTCACTAACCTGACCATCAATCAAAACAATGCGGCACCGCTCTCCCATTTGCGAAGCAAGCAATCGGATACCGACCGCAGTCATCGCTTCGACGGCATCTTCACGCTGCCCAACGATCATCAAATTACTGCCGCTCTGACGCTCAAAGGGAATTTCGGTGGGCCCTTTGATCGCATTCGGAGCGCCGATAAAGAGTCGTGGAGTTCCAGATTGTGCTCCTTCACCTAGCAAGGCCGAAACCACTTTATCGTCACCAACATGAGCCGGAGCATTCCCCTCAAATACCACCTGGGGCTTGTCATCCAACCCTCTGGCTTTCGCCATTTCCTCTACCTTGCTCAGGTAAGCATCCCGACCTTCATCCGTCATCCAGACAACCTGAAACGGCGAGTTCGCTTCGATCGCACCGGCACTGTCATTATAAATACCCTCTCCGGGACGCGTCAGCATCCGGGGTGCCGGATTGGTATCATCCATGATCAAATAGGCATCCGCTTCGTTGCATTGCAGCGCGATACGAATCACCATCTGCCCAAGAGTTGCCCGCGCCAAAGTAAAAGCTCCGCCAAGTGTCTGGGAACCCAGAATCGCATGAACCCCGAAAGCCCGCCCCTGTCTCACGATACGATCCATGAGGACAGCAGCCTGTTGAGAAATCTGATCGTCTTCGACAAAGAATTCCTGAAACTCGTCAATCATCAGCAAGGTTCGCGGGACCGGGTCTTTTCCACCCGCTTTGACGTATCCCGCGACATCCTGAACTCCCATCTCTCTGAACTTTTCCCCTCGCGCTTTTAATTCCTCGTCAAGACGCTGCAAGACACTGAGACCAAACTCACGGTCACTCTCGATCGCGATCACCCTGGCATGCGGCAAATTGTGATCCGCGTAACATTTGAACTCGACCCCTTTCTTGAAATCGATCAGGTAAAACTCCACCTGATCCGGATCACACCACAGCGCCAGATTGGTGATCATCACGTGGAACAGAGTCGACTTACCGGAACCGGTTTTACCTGCGATCAAGGCATGCTGACAAGTGCCCTTGCCCATTGCCAGGTATTGCAACTTGGTCGCCCCGGTCCGGCCAATCGGAACCCGCAATTCCTTATGTGTCTCCGATGACCAGAAATCCTCGTCACCCGGAGCAATGTGCTCAAAGGGAACTTCGATTCGGTTCGAGTCACGGTTCGCTTCCCCGATCTTATGAACCCATTCAATCAACTGCTCATTCGCAGGCGGCTGGAAAAATGACAGCTGCAGCCCGGGAACCGGTGCATCTCTGAGTGAAAATCCATCACGACCCGCCTTAACACAAAGACAGGAATTCCGGAGATCTTCCATCGAAAACCCGGAGGGTAATTCCGCACGCTCATCACAATGGATCAACATGAACACTCCGCATCTCGCTCCAGCTGATGCGATGCTCTGCAGTCGACGCGCCGCCTCGTCAGTGAACTGCTTGGGGAAATCAGCAATCACTATGAAGTGATACCTTTCCGCAATCGTTCCGGCCGCCTCGTTGTATTCAGAAATCGTATCGTATTCATTCCTCAGATACATCTGAATGACTTTCTCCATGTGGTCGCAAAGCTCACACAGTCTTCGCTCGATCTGCTCGCTCTGAGTTCGAATGCGAGTGTTGATCAAAATTTCCTCGTAGTCGGCGAGATGCATCAACCCGGCAAAACTTTCGCCAAGCCCAACTGGATCAAACAAGGAAAAGGAAAGGCGTCCCGGAGGAGAACCCGCCAGCAATCCAAGAACCATATAGTTCAGCGCATTGATTGCCTCCTCTCGCCCCGAGTTTTTCGTTTCGATAAGAAGAGACCCACACTCCGGGAATTTCAATCGCAATGGGACATCAAAATTCGTGTCCGTCGCCAGCGATAACTGACTGTCTTCCCGCAAGGCTGCTTCAGCGCTTTCGAGCGAATACCTGACAGCACCAATGGGAAGGGTCTCATTTAACTCCGCAGGAGCCACCCACTCTGCTGGCGAAATCTTGAGCCACTCCGGCTCTTGCGTAAGTCGTGCAGATTCTTCGGAAATCTTCTTTTCCTGTGGAAGTATTTCTGTCCCCCATTCCTGAATCAAAGCGGATCGCTGTCCGGCAAAATCGGGGATATCAGCTTCTCCGGCAGCCACTCTATTCAGTTGGTCAGCACCTTTGGTCCGAATTCCTTCGATGGTCGCATCCAGCATTTCCTGAATGGATTTCAGTCGAATTTCCAAATTGGATTTCAACTTATCACGCAATGCCTCTCCCCGCTCATCAACCGCCGCCGGGGATTCATAACGCGTTTCATGTTCGAGACTACCAGCCCCTTTCAATCCCTGATCAAACTCATTTTTCACCTGCTGGTGAGCGGCTTCGATTTGCTCGACTCTTGCAGCCAACTCTTCATCCGCACCCTGAACAAAATTTTGCCGTAGCGATTTGGCATCGACCAGACATCGTCCACCTTTCTTGAAAAACGCACTCGCCTGAGCGCTTCCGATTGAATACAGCAGGACGATAAAAACAACAAGGCCACCAGTGACCGCGAGAATCGGCAGAATGCTTGCCACTTTCGCGCCCGTGATCATTTTGATCACGCTTGGCGCAACAAGTCCCAGAATGATCACTGATATAATCAGGATGACGAGAGGGACACTGCTAAACAACATGGGCAGCGGTTGTTTCTTGAATAAGGCCACCGCCTTTCCAGACTGACGGTATAGTGCATCCAATCGTTCCTCATCCGCTTCCGCTGCAGGAGGAATATTCTCAATCTTACCGGCCAGTTTGTTTTTTACCGACTTGTATCCCTTCAGAGACTTCAGAGCTCGCTCTTCCAGATTCTCAAACTTCCCCTCACGATCAGCAACCGTGGACAAGGTCGCCTCATGTTGAGCCCGCGCCGCCTTCAGATTGGTTTCACGCTGCTTCCCGGCGTCGATCAACTTCTTTTGGAGACCGTATTTGAAATGCCCTTCCTGCTGTCGAATCTCTCCGATCAATCCGTTCCGCACATTCATCTGTGCTTTGTCGGTACGCTTCTTTCTGGCTTTGGCAGTTCGCTCGGCCAGTTCCCTTTTCTCACCGGCAGATGAACGAGCCCGGTCAATAGACTCCTCCATTTCCCGTTCCACCCGAAGCTTCTGCTCTTCCAGCCCCTGGCGCTGACTGGAAGAATTCAGGCGTTCCGCGTAATCGATGCGCCCTTCCCTTTCGGAAAATGACTGCACACCTGACGTAAAGTCCCGGATAAGTTCCAGGGTTTCCTCTGCTGATAAACGGTTAGAGCTCACAATCGTGTTTTAATTTTCTAAGCATCTTATCGAGATCCTCCATCGCCGCCACTGCGTTGTCCACTGTGGAGAACAATTCCTGCATGTAGCCTTCATCGAAATCTTTGCATTTCCCGTCCCGCCAGGTCTCCTGAGTCTCCTGCCAGGTACGGACCAATTCCCGGGACAGACCACTTAGACGGGTTCGACTGGATTGAAGACTCATGTTGAAATTACAATTGGGAAATTATGAACTAGGATTGCCCCGGATTGGAATAGGCATGCAGATTCTTGACCGCTTCTGCCAAAAAATGAAGTGCCCGAATCATGTCGGTATCGATGAAATGACGAAGCTTATCCACTTTTCGGGCTTCAGTCTCAACGGTGCTGTCATAATTTCGGAGCCAGGTGGTGACGGCACGGATTTTCCCCTCCACTTCGCGCATTTCCCGACGCTTGTTGTTGAGCTTCATCTTGTGCCCCGTTTTGACATTCGCCAAATTAGACATTCTTGCGGTGAAGAGCTCCTGCTGAATCATATCAAGCTCCTTCTGCTTTCTCTTCATGACATGGTCCAACTTCATACGCTGCTCGCTTTGCAACCAGACGCGGGTGCGCTTCACTTCTTCGCTGACTTCGTCGAGGACTACAGAGATTTTCTCCACAAAAATCACCAGACTGGAACGAAAACGTTCCAGACTCTCCACGTTGGTCACATTTGCCTTGTCTGCCAAAAAACGGAAACGTTAAGTTAGTCAGAAAATCGATTAGCGCTGCCTCAGGTAATCCTCAATACGCTGGGCTTTGCGAAGCAAGAACGGCCCCTGCTGATTCGAGCTTTCAATGAATCGACGCAGAGTTTTCATGGTGTCGGTAAAGTCCTGTGCAAACTTGAGATGCTCCTGATCCTGCCAGGTATCGCTCAGAGCTCCAAATCGCGCCTGCAAAGATGACATCGAGTTTTGAAGGTCGCCGTTAAAACGCTTCAACTCCTCGGCGAACCGCCTTAACTCTTCAGGATCTACAATTGCTTTGGCCATAGGACAGGATACTCCGCAGGATGGATGAGTGACAAGAAGGAAATGAACGGCCGATGAAAAATCGAAATCAATCCCGATGGGCACACAGCCAAGCTCCAAGTGTTCCTACTTCGCCGAACAACATTTCAAGGCCGCTACCATCCAGCTGTGATGAGCCAATAGGACGCTAATTCCACCGGTGTTTGCTACGCTCAACCACGGGGCTAAAGACTTTTATAGCTTCGGCACATTAAAATAGGGAACCATCCCGGACACAAGGCCCGCCAATTCGATCAATCCGCTGCCCTCTACGGTTGCGAAACCGGAAGGTTCCGCTATGTAATGCCCAACCAGCCTGCAACAATTATGCTTACAATCCGGAATCTCTCTAAATCCTACGGGGGCAGCAAACTCTTCGAAGAAGCTGACCTTCAGGTCAACTACGGCGAGCGCGTCGCTCTGGTCGGTCCGAACGGTGCCGGTAAGTCGACAATTTTCCGTATAATCCTTGGAGACGAGGAGTCCGACAAAGGCACGGTTGAAAGGGACGAGTGGACTCTGACCGGCTTTCTTCCCCAGGAAAGTGAAGACGTCGGCGACTACACCGTCATCGAAATCTCTACCGGGCGGGCGGGAATGATTCAGGAACTGGATGCGACTTTAAGAAAGCTCGAAGCCGCCGGAACTGTCGATGTTCCCGAATACCTCGAAGCCCAGGGAAAATACGACGCCCTCAACGATCCCAAGGTGGAGGCCAAAGCAAAGAAAATGCTCCGCGGACTCGGCTACAGTGAAAGCGATTTTGATCGCCCCGCCAAAGAGATGAGCGGTGGTTGGATCATGCGGGCCCACCTCGCCCGTCTCCTCGTCATCGAGCCCGATCTGCTGATGCTCGATGAGCCGACTAACCACCTTGACCTGATGTCACTGCTTTGGTTTCAGGATTACCTGAAGAATTATTCGGGCGCGATCCTCATGATTTCTCACGACAGGGAATTCATGGATGAGCTGGTGGAGTCCGTCTACGACATCGACAATCACAAGTTGCTTCACTACAAAGGAAACTACGAATCCTTCGTCGATCAACGCCACAAGAATTACGAAAACCGGAACAACGCCTACAAGAATCAGCAAAAACAGATCAAAGATCTGCAGGAGTTCGCCAACAAGTTCCGGTCCGTTTCCTCCAAAGCTTCCCAGGCTCAGTCCAAGCTCAAGGAAATCGAGCGGATGGAAAAAATCGAGAAGCCAATGGCTCCGAAAAAGCCTTTCCGCTTCCAGATTCCGGAACCTCCCCGCGGCGGGCAGAAAGCAATCACCTTGGATGGCATTCATCAGGCCTACGGCGATCACAAAGTTTACGAGGGTATCGATCTCACTATCGAAAGGGGCGAGCGCACCGTGCTGGTCGGACCCAATGGTTCCGGTAAATCGACTTTGCTGAAGATTCTCGCAGGTGAGCTGGAATTTCAACAAGGAGAGCGCAAGCTCGGGCACAACGCCAAGATTGGCTATTTCTCTCAGCATCGTTCCGCGACCCTGGACCCGAATGCCTCAGTTGTTTCTGAAGTCATGAATGCTGCCCCCACCCTTCGCGAAGATGAAGCCCGGGGAATTCTCGGGTCTTTCATGTTCCGAAAAGAGGAAGTCTACAAACTGACGAAAGTCCTCAGTGGTGGCGAAAAATCCCGTCTCAACCTGGTGAAGTTCCTCGTTGATCCGCCGAATATTCTCCTGATGGATGAGCCCACCACTCACCTCGATATTCTCACGGTGGAATCGCTTATCATGGCGCTGGGAAATTACGAAGGAACGCTGGTCTTCATTTCTCACGATGTGCGCTTCATCAAGCAATTGGCGACCGATGTCATCCACGTGAATGCAGGAAATGTCCGGCGTTTCCACGGGGATTGGCAATATTTCCTCGACAAATCTGATGCGGGCGACGAACGCGGAGCACTGACTGCGGAATAAAGCCCACCCCTTATTTCACCTCCTTCCTGATATGATTGAATCCCTCCGCGCTCTACTTCTTGATTACAGTCAGGCCGATGGACCGGCGAAGCGAGAAGAGGTCGAGAAGAAAATTTGGGATCAGTTTGGCGTTGAGCGCTCCGTTCTTGTCGTCGACATGTCCGGATTCTCGGCCCTGACAAGAAGACACGGCCTCGTTCATTTCCTCTCAATGGTCCGACGGATGCAGGAGACAGTCCGTCCGATCATTCATGATCACACCGGTTCGGTTGTGAAATTTGAAGCCGACAATGCGTTCGCCACTTTTCCCGATCCCGAATCAGCGTTGCGAGCAGCCATCGAGATGAACAAAGCGTGTCATGAGGACAACCGTGACTATTCAGACGAGTATGACATCGAACTTTCCTGCGGGATCGATCATGGGCGAATTCTGCTGCTCGAAGGAAAGGACTTCTTCGGCGACGCCGTCAACACCGCAAGCAAATTGGGAGAAGACCTTGCCGTGCAGGGAGAGATCCTCATTTCAAAGAGCTCCTTTGCCGCCATTACTTCCGAATTAGGGACCACTGAAAAAGAGGTCAGCTTTTCCATTTCCGGCCTCCCCTTTGAGGCTGTTTCCATCCAACCATAGATCCCGGGATACTCCGCAACCGCGCCCGTAGCGTAGCGGTGAGAGCATGGGCTATTCTCACGGCATGTTTCGAATCGCTCTGTCTCTCTATGCCGCACTTTTTCTGTTCCCATTTTTGGGAGAATCCGCTCCTGTGCCGAAGGCTTCCCTGCAGTTTGGAGATGTCTCCGTCCTACCGGACGAAACAGCAGCCTTGCAAAAGCAAATCGACAATTCCAAGGGAACACTTCTTCTCGCTCCCGGTGTCCATCGAATTACATCAACTCTCTCCTTTAAGCTGACTCAGTCCCGTAGCTGCATCATTCGTCCAGCGTCAGGCGCCGCGACCTTGATTATGGACGGAGCCGGTCCGGCGATTCGGGTCGAAGGTTCTCATCAAGGCACAGCATCGCCGAAATCTTTTGATGTGAAGACCTGGAACGAGCGCATGCCGATCATCGAGGGAATCGAAATCGTAGGAAACCATCCCGAAGCCGACGGGATCGAACTTTTTCAAACGGTAGAACCAGTCGTTTCCCGGGTAGCGGTTCGCTGGTGTCGACATGGGATCCGTCTCGCCGAAAGAAACCGCAACGTCACCATCTCGGACGTTCACCTCTACGAAAACCAGGGAGTTGGTCTCTATCTCGACGACGTCAACCTCCACCAGATCAATGTCTCGAACTCACACATCAGCTACAACCGCAGCGGCGGAATCGTAGTTCGTGATGGAAATGTCAGGAACTTGCAGATAACGGGCTGCGACATTGAGGGAAATATGCCGGCGGATGACACCTCGACCTCAGTGGCAAATATCCACCTCGATGTTTCGGGATCAAAGGGAGATAGAACAAAATCCATCGCCGAGGTCGCCATCACGGGTTGCACGATCCAGCACAGTTCCAACTATAGTGGAAAGGATTATGACGCCCTTGCTCCGGGCGGCGCCAATATCCGATTGTCAGGAAAAGAGATCTGGCCCATCGATTCCGTCACAATTTCCGGCAATGTCATTTCCGATACCTCGTTAAACATTGAAATCACGGGATCCACAGACGTAACGGTTAGCGGAAATACATTGTTCGCGCCAAACCCTGACAATCTTCGAATTGCGGAGAGCAAACGTGTCGTCGTCAGCGGAAACACTTTCAATCCGCGGCAATTTGAACGTCCCGGAAGAATCAGAATTGAAAACAGCTCCGATTGCATCATTTCCAACTGCACCTTTCGCGCCCTCGATACTCCCGATGGAGCCATCATCATTGAGGGAAGCGAACGCATCTTGATGAATGGAAACATTCTCACCGAATGCAGCAGTGGCGTCCTCGTGAAAGATTCGTCCGATATTTCCCTGAAGAACTGGATCGTCAGCGGCCTGCCTGAGGGAGTTCCATTTCTTCGTAAAGAAGGCGAGACAAAGAATGTCGTTACAGACTGAAATCCTGAGGTAGCCCTCCCCACAATCCACGGCGGATAGGCAGCCGCCTCACCCGACGAGTGAAGCCTGCCTTAATTCAGACCACTCTGATCTCCACCGGGCGGGCCGGGCTTTACCAGCCTGAGATCCAACTTCCAGTCCGCCTTATCCGAAGTTTCAGCCAGCAGCCTGCATAGCGAATGTGCGATCTGGGCATTCAATGCGAGTTCAATTCCACCTCCATTTTCGGGATGCAGGCAAAGTAAAGACCCGCCCTGCGGTCCGGGTTTGATCGCAATTCGAAACAACAGAATCGGTTGCTCACCCAGCGGAAAACTCTGACTCTCCTCATACGGAGTTTCAAAATTCGATTTCTGAAGATTCTCCCGATGTTCAGCCTCGATCTCGATCGACTCTTTCATCTCCTCTGCCGGATCCGGAACCCGTGGCATCTCCGAAGGAATCCCGGCTTCAGCGCTTTTAGCTTTCATGTCCATGCGCAGAAGATCTGCCAAAGCTTTGAAAAGCAGCTCCGTATAGCGCCGGGTCATCCAGAATCGGAATTCATGTCCCCCTTCGGTGTTGACCCGAAACATCATCCGGTCTTCCGCCGGGACAAAGGTCAACTGCATCTGGTGGAGCTTACTCATAGAGACGAAACAATCCCGAGTGATCCAGATCTGCGCAACCCTCTTCTTCGACAAATTTCACCCACTGTTGCAGGGAATTTTTCAAAGTGGGAGAATCCAGCCCGACTTCTTCTGCGAGTTCGCTCATCAATCGAACATCTTTCAACTGCAACTCACTGCGACCGCCGGGTTCAAAGTCACGTTTCACCATGCGTTCCCCATGCAGTTCAAGGATGCGACTCTCGGCAAAGCCGCCCCGTAGAGCATCTCTAACAAGGGCTGAATCCACCCCGGCCAACTCGGACATTCGCAAAGCCTGAGCAACCGCATCAATCGTTTGAGCAACGATCAATTGGTTTGCCAACTTGGTAACCTGACCTGATCCCGCTTGCCCCATGTGAGTCACCTTTCCTCCGACGACTTCCAGAAGTGGTCTCGCTCTTTCAAAAGCATCACTCTCGCCTCCAGCCATGATGGTTAGGTTTGCAGCCTCCGCTCCCACCTGCCCGCCCGAAACCGGGGCATCAATCCACTGGCCACCTTTCGCAGCAATTCGCTCCCCGAACTCCAGCGTCTCCCGATAGCCGGTCGTTCCAAAATCGATCACGGTGACTCCGGTCTTCCAGTAACCTTCCAGAATATCAACAATCCCGGCGACGACGTGATTGTGAGTCAAATTAAGACAAATGAAGCCGTCCCCCACCGCTTCAGCGAGAGTCGCAGGATCTGTCGCCACGTTCATGCCGCGCTCGGCTGCGCGTTTCGCAGGACCTTCGCTACGATTCCACACGACCACTTCCGCACCCGCATCCTGAAAGTGACAGGACATTGGCCAGCCCATATTTCCCAAGCCGATGAATCCGATCTTGTAACCTGAAAGAGTTTCGCTCATGTTCGCATCTTTACTGATTATCAGGAAAATCGCGAATGAAAGTTGTCATCACCGGAGGAGGTGGGTTTCTAGGATCCCAGCTCTGCAAAAAATTGTTGGAACGTGGAACTCTGACCGGCCCATCCGGCGAACAGGAACCAATCGAAGAAATCGCCTTGTTCGACGCCTATTTTTCTCCCGAAGTCGAGAGTCAACAGGGTCCAATCGATCAGGTCACCCTTTTGAAACGTGATATGGGAGAGCGCGACGCGGTCTTCGAAGCGATCGATCGCGACGACATTGCCGTATTTCATCTGGCGTCCATGGTGAGTGGAGAATGCGAACAGCGTTTTGATGACGCCATGAGAGTCAATCTCGATGGAGGTCGTTACCTGTTGGAAGCCCTCCGGAGTCGCGAAGGAACTCCAAGGTTTGTTTTTGCCAGCAGTGTCGCTGCTTTTGGTGGTGAAGTGATGCGCGATCCGGTTTCAGATGCATCGAAACGCACTCCGCAGACTACCTACGGAACTGTCTCTTATACACATCTGACGCTGCCGACGAAGAGGATAG
>CAJXQE010000178.1 GCA_913058215.1 uncultured Verrucomicrobiales bacterium | reverse complement strand
TCGTGGGCTCGGAGATGTGTATAAGAGACAGGCAGTAGCATCCGCTTTGCTAATGGGGTGCGTTCCGTCGGTCAGCACTTCAAGTCGGTGAGTCTCATTCTTCCCTTTCAAAATCCGGATAGTCTTCACCCCTTTCAATTTCCCCAGTGATCTGGCGATGGTCTTTTTGCAGGCGGTGCATTCGACACCACTCAATGTGCCCCCGTAGGTAGTATCCGCGGCGGAACACGGCAGACAGAAAGCAAGAATGGTAAAATAGAGAAGAATACGAAGTTTCATAATGGTTCAAAAAAGATGGGTTCACGATTTTTAATCGCAAAACGCTTGCATTATAGAACGCTGCGCTTTAAATGCAATCAATTTGCAATAACAAACTTCATCATGAACTCACGAATCTTTCTATTTCTCGCCACACTCGGAACATTACCGGGTAATGCGCAGGACAGCCACGACGCACATGACGATAGCAGCGCCTACGAATACAAGGTGGGCGAGGTCAACTACTTCACCGGCGAAGGGGTGAACCCCGGCGGTTTTCTTTTCCCCGAACTGTTCATCGATACGACAGGGGGAGTTTTCGAGCCCGGCACGAACCCTGAAGATCTTGCCACGAATGAGCACGATCCGAGGTCCGAGGCTTCCATTCAAACCATCGAAATGCATCTCGACCTGAATCTGAACGATGTTCTCACTGGCGGATTCCGGGGAGTTGCGCAGGAATTCGAAGGCTCATGGGAGGGAAATCTGGAAGAGGCCTACCTTCACCATCGCCTCAATGAATATCTTGCAATCGGTGGCGGGCAATTCCTAAACGAATTCGGATTTCAGGCCTCAAAACACATTCACGTCTGGGATTTCGTAAATCAGAATTTGGTCAACAGCCGGATGCTGAACGAAGGCGAATTGGCCACTCAGGGCGGAGAAGCCATTTTCAGCCTGCCCGGAAATGCGGGTAGAATAATCATAGGAGGAGGAGGCGTCCGAACTCACAATCATGATCATGACCATGGTCACGGGGATGAAGAGGAGCATGGTCATCACGAGGATGAAGACGGGGATCATGATGAAGACGAAAATCACGATGAGGAAGAGCACCATTACGATATTGATCAGGCCTTCTTCAACGACTGGATTTTCTCGACCGATGCGCGCTTTCGGATGCCTTTTGACGACAGCATGACAACTACAGCTTCGATCGCTATCGGGGAAAATGGTTTCGGGGAAAATACCTATGTGTACGGAGTCGGGTTGGAAAAGGTCTGGGGCGCGCATGACCACGGCAACGGTCCCGAATTTTGCGAAGACGCGGTGATGCTCCGCTCGGAATTTATCGGACGCAGTATTCATGGAATCGACGACGAAGATGGCGGCGCTTTTGAAGCAGACGACTACGGTTTCTCCACGGCGCTGTTCTACGGGCTCACCGAATCCACAACCCTGTCGATACGTCACGACTGGGTTTCGGAGTTGGCAGAGTTTGAACAATCCGAACGGCACCGCTTTTCACCCGCTATAACTACATTCCTCGACAGAGGAGAACGCATCCGCGCACGGATTCAATACGACTACGACCACGGTGACGATCTCCCCGGTGAACACGCGGCGTGGCTGCAGTTGCAATTTCAATGGGGTGGACAGGGAGGAAGCCACATTGGCCACGACCACTAGGTAGATTCCGGAACCCCGTGACTAATTTTGCGCAGCTTTGGGTTTGTTCGACTCAACAAGAGACCTCACTCATCCTCCTCATCCTCCTCAATCGGCTGAGCCAACACAAAGGGCGAAACCACGAGAGCCTTGAACGTTTGATTCGCCTCTTCCCAATACATCGCATGCGGCGTTGATGGCTGAAGAATGTCGCCGCTCTTTTTCCACACGGCTACTTTGTCAGCTTCGTCATCAGCCAAAGCTTTTCCCACTTCAGTGATTTCCAGGGAGGGATCGACATACAGAAGCGCGCCGCTGGCGTAGTGCTTCTCCAAATACTTCCAATCTACCTTGCCGGTGTATTTTTCCAGTTTCTCTACGGTGTCGGCGGTGTCTTCGCCGAGCATTCCGTATTCCAGGATTTCCTCCGGATCCCCGGAACCGTTTTCCTTTTCACTCATTGGGGCAATGGAGCAGTTTCTACGACTTTTTGAACAAAGAATATGCCAGCGATACTGGCGGTCAACAAACTGGCGAGAGTTCCGCCGAGCATGGCTTTGAAACCGAGAGCCGCCAGTTCGGGGCGACGCTCCGGAGCTAGGGCTCCGATTCCACCAATCTGAATTCCAATGGAACCGAAATTCGCAAAGCCGCACAGGGCAAAGGTCGCCAGAAAAACCGTGCGGGGACTAAGTTGATCGGATTCGATTAATCCACCCATTTGCAAGTAGGCTAGAAATTCGTTGGTTACCATCCGGGTTCCCAGCAACTGCCCCATTTGCAACACATCGCCGCTTTCCGCCCCGATTGCCCAGGCAAAAGGCGCAAACAGAAATCCAAGAATCGCCTCCATTTTAAACCCCTCGAAAACTCCGCCGCTGAGCGAAAACACGATGCCATTCAGCCAACCTTCGCCGGGACCGAGCCCACCGACCCAGCCGAGAATTCCATTAATTAAAGCCACCACCGCGATGAAGACGATCAGCATCGCTGCGACATTCAAGGCCAGCTTGAGCCCCTCCGTGGTTCCGTTGGCCAAAGCATCGAGCGCATTGCGTCCCACCCTGTCTTTTGGAATGAGAAGGTCTTCGTTAAATTTCTCCCGCTCGGGAACCAGAATTTTAGCGATCAGGAGGGCGGCGGGCGCATTCATCAACGAGGCGGTGAGGAGTTGCCGGGCCACCAGCAATTCCGTTTCCCTGTCGCCACCGCCGAGGGTGATCACGTAAAGGCCGAAGACACTTCCGGCGATCGTCGCCATTCCACCGGTCATCAGGGACATCAGCTCCGATCGGGTCATCCCAAGGATGTACGGTTTCACCACCAGCGGAGCTTCCGTCTGCCCGACGAAAACATTGGCCGCAGCAGCAAGGCTTTCCGCCCCTGACAAACGCATCATTCGCTTCATCACCCAGGCGAAGCCAAAGACGATCCGCTGCAAAACTCCGAGGTAGTAGAGCAGCGAGGTCAGCCCCGAAACAAAGAGAATCGTTGGCAGCAGCTTGAAAGCGAATCCGTAAACAGACGGGTCGATCAGTTTCCCAAACATGAAAGAGGCCCCGGCATCGCTGTAGGACAGCAAATTGATGAACCACTGCGAAATGGCCTCCACAAGGAGACTGGCCGGCGTTTTCAGAATTAAAAACGCGAGAAGGAACTGCAGAAAAATACCACCACCCACCAGCCGCCAGTTGATCTTCTTCCGGTCACCGCTCAAGAGAATACAAAATCCGAGGACGATGAGGATTCCAATGAGTCCCCGGAAAAGATAAGTGCCCGTCATAAAAAATCTCCCGAACTGTAGGGCGAGCGCTCCGCTTGCCTTTGGAAAACTCCCGAATTGTAGGGCGAGCGCTCCGCTTGCCTCTGAAAATCTACCCGCATCAGCGGGGTGAAGCCCTTCGCAGTTTTGAGCGCTGGAGCCAACGAATTGCGTAACCCGCTGGCGCGGTATTCTTTCACCATCATCAGGCGGAGCGCCCGACCTACAGTGCTGCTGCAATAGAGAGCTGTTGGGTAATCACACATTTTTGCTCGACGTCTCGTTCCTTTACAATTCCACTTCCTTCCCGCCGTCGCGCGCCGAAGCAAGGCAGGCATCGAGGACTTGCTGCGTTTTCAGAGCGATCTCCGGCCAATAGGAATCCGGCTTTCCGCCCAGAACCAGTTCACTGAATTTTCGGAACAGCTTGGTTTCCTGCGCAGTTTCATGGCTGTCGGAATATTCGCGAACCGACCGAACATCTTCGTGTTTCTCCATCCTGAACTGGCAGATGTTGTTGGCGGTCACGAAGTGCTGCACGGTAAAATTGGCGTTCGCGCCAACGGCCGGCACCACAAAATCATCCATCCAGATGCTGCCTTTGGTTCCGCTGATGTGGCACCATTGCTGCAGATCGGTATCAAAGCTGCAATAAATCGAAGCAGTGACATTGTCAGGAAAAACCATTTCTGACGAAAACTGAATCGGAACAGCGTCGGGAGAGTCCGGTCGGCCCGACTGAGTAATCATGCGACCGCTCACCCGGGTCGGCATTTGGAAATTCATCGCCCAAAGTGCGATCCGGATATTGTACCAGCCCAGATCACCCAGACTCCCGAGCGGCTCGAGATCACTGTGCATCCGGATATTCTCCTTCAAAAATTCTTCAGGAGCCTGAAAACTGAACTGACTCGTAATCCGACGAACTTCCCCGACAGATTCGCCATCATCGAGAGCCTCACGTAATTTGGGCATCCGGTCGCTGTGCATGAACATGACACCGTCCATGTATTGAACTCCGGCAGCATTGCAGGCGTCGATCTGCTCCTGAACCTGCGCGGCATTGGTCCCGCAAGGTTTCTCACTGAGAACATGTTTCCCCGCGGCAGCGGCCTTGAGGACCCAGTCTTTCCGAATGCCGGTGGGCAAGGGAATATAGACCGCGTCGATCTCATCGGAATTGAGCATCTCCTCATAAGTGCCAAAGGGGCGCGGAGGAGGATCATGAGGAATCTGCGCCTGATTCTCATCAATGTATTCCTGAGCGCGTTCCACCGTTCGGCTGGCAACTCCCACGAGCTGGCCATTTCCACTGTGATAGATGGATTGCCAGTTTTTCCGGGCGATACCTGCGGTTCCTAGAATTCCCCAACGACATTTCTGATTCGACATAGGCACTGGGTATACCCGATTCGGGCGGCCGATTCAAGAGGGTATCGTGACCGATTTAACCCTCATTGGTCGAAAAAGAGGCCCGCACCAGAAAAAAAGTTCGAACATTTTCCGGGGGCTTTTGTCTGTAATAGTGATGCATGAAATAACTTACAGAGTTTACCGGGCTGCAGGCCTTTCGGTACTTGCCCTGTTCGGATTGATCGCAGTTTTGATCGTCGGCCTGGGCTTGTTCCGGCTGATCTAGCAATTTTAAGACTTTTGGTGGTGCGAAAATGGGTAGCGGGTTCGAAATCTTCTGATCTCAACCCGCTGCCTCATCGCCGTCACCGATTCAAAGTCGGCGCCAACCAAAGCCCCCAATCGACGGCTGTTCCGTCTCCACCATCTTCAGTGATTAGTTCCAATTTCTTTGCAGCTTCAATACTGACAGAGAATCCGGACGACTCGCCTTTTTTGATATCGTAAATCTGCCCCGGCTTCACAAGTTGCGAGCGGAACACTTCTTTTCCGTCGACCTTGATCACGAACACGACGCTTCCGCCTCTCTGCTCAGGAAGCCCAAACTTGCCGGTGAGCCTTTTCCAGGAATGCCCTTCGGGAAATTCGTAGACGTGTCTGGCTGGAGCGTGGGCATAGATTCCCCTCTGGAAAAGTTGACCTCCCGAAACGATTAAAAACTTGCCTTCGGGAATGAAATCGTAAGCGGGCTCTCCCCAACCCACAGAAGCTTCGGCTGGAGTCACAGCGGATAGCGGAAACGATTTTTCGGAGTCAGAAATTTCGCCGGAATTCTTTGTCTTCCGATCAGGACTTTGGGCTTCCAGCAAACGCAGAGCTGCATCTTTGCGAACATCGTCCTTCGGAAATTCTGCCGCGATCTCTTTTGCCCTTTCAATCTGATTGTTCCTCAACGCTTCGATGAAATCAGCCAGACCGATGGTGATTTTCATCAGGGAGATATCAAGAACTCCTTTGGGGCGAAATCCGAAACTGGATTCCCAGGTCGAGGTGGCGCCATTGGCCATCAGAGCGACGACCCGAATCTGAGAAGACTCTTTGCCACGCTGCAGCGGATAACAATCGAGGGAGAATTTTCCGCTGGCATCCGGAACTGTGCAGACGGTTCGCGAGTCGTAGTCCCCGCCCCCTTCCGGATCGAGGTAGGCGACCAGTGCGTATACCGGAACCGGGCTGGTGATTTTCCCGGACACGGAAAAGTGTTCGTCGACTTCCTTCACTGCTATTTCAGAATAAGTCGCACGTGTCGGTTGGTTCATCCCTTTGACCGATCCGGAAAACTGGGGATGAGATGCCAACCTTAAACCGTGGGCTAATGTCAGGAAACTGCCGCGACCTTCACTGCGAAGCTGATCGAAATAAGTCCGATTTCCGGATCCCATCAATGCCGTGCCGAAGGCTTCCTTTTCATCGCGACGCTCGCGACAATGAGGCAAGCCCAGCGAATGCCCCAACTCATGAGCAACTCCACCAATGAAGATGGAATTGTGTTTCCCTAGCGATATCTTTCCATATTCCCCGTCACTGATGATGGGCTCTTTCAGTCCAAGGTTTTTCGTGTCGAGCTCCACAGAATCCAACTGCCAGGCGGTTCCCCCACGATAATTTCCTCCCGCGTAGTAGGGACTCTTGTGGACGAAAGTTTTTTTCTCCGGGTCCCAGTCTGAGAGATTCGTGAAAATCACAACCGTCTCGCGATCCGGATTGATGCCTGCCTCTTTTAATACAGGAACACAGTCGGCTTTCACTTTTTGGCCGTCAGCCTTTTTATAGTCGGCATATTTCCCCGCACCTATCGCCTCGTGGATGACCAGATTCTTTTCATCGTCATAGTCGAACTGAATCGTCCGATGGCCAAATCCAAGCCTTTCCATTTCATCGCCGTAAAATTTCTGTATGTGCTCCAGAATCCGGGTGAGCCGTCCCTGTTTATCAGCCGGGAATTCGCGATCAGATGGGCGCCAGCAAATCACATGAAGTTTCCGATCACCTGGTTTCGGATTCGCGGCGTGATAGGCATCGAGAATTTTCAGGGCAGCTGTGACGGTCTCCGATTGAGCTTGATTCAGCTCAGCCTTCTCGCTTTGCCCGCAAGCGAGCAGTGGCAGTAAAACAACGGTCAGCACAACTGAGAAAACAAACTTCATATGGCATCCACCCTCGTCGTCCGCGCAGCGGGAAGTCAAGCCACGCTCCCGTTTTCCTGTGGCATAAAATTCTCTCCTCCGGAATTCTTCCGGTATTGCGTGTCAGGCAAATAGGGAGATTCCTTTGTAGAGTTCTGATACCATGAACCGCCGTCACTCCTTCGCCCTGCTTCTCGCCCTGGTATCAACTCTGGTCCCGGCATCCCTTGAAGCCGCCGAAGAAAAACCGGAACCAGACGATCTCTGGAAATCCGGAAGTGCCAGCGTCGTAATCACCCCTTCCCGTCCTATGCCCATGTCAGGCTACGCAGGAAGAAAAAGCAATCCCTCGGAAGGAACCGAGCAGGACCTTTTCGCCAAGGCCCTCGCCATCGAAGACGGCGAAGGAAATCGATTGGTAATTGTAACGACAGATCTCATCGGGATTATTGAGAAATACCGCAAGGATGTGGAAGCCGCTGTCGCAAAGAAATTCGACCTGCCGCGCAAGGCTCTTGTCATGAATGCATCACACACACACTGCGGCCCCTCCTACGGGCGTGATGAGTCTGTAGACTACTACGATGAGCTCGTATCAAAAACGGTGAAAGCCATCGGCGAGGCTTTGAACTCGATGGAGCCATCACGACTTTATTACAGCTCAGCAAAATGCAGTTTCGCGATGAATCGCCGGACACCTTCTCCCGAGGGATTTCGGAACCACCCCAATCCCGAAGGGCCTGTCGATCACACCGTCCCTGTTCTCAGCGTGAAGAATGAAGAAGGAGAACTGAAGTCTGTTCTCTTCGGATACTCCTGCCACAACACCACGATGGGCTTTATGAAATGGCTGGGCGACTATGCCGGCTACGCTCAGGAATACTTCGAAGCTGATCATGAGGGTGTCACCGCCATGTTCATGAACGGGTGCAGTGGCGATCAGAACCCCTACCCTCGCAGCCTGCTCTATTTCGCGCAGCGGCATGGACGAACTCTTGCTACGGCTGTGGAAGCAGCGCTGGAGACGAATCAACGTGCTTACTTTCATCAACACGAATTAACCGGAACGGTGAGATCCACCCTGGAAACCGTGAACATCCCTTTTACTGAAGAATCCAAACGCGGCACCTACGACTACCCCGTTCAGGTCATTTCCTTCGGCAATACGCTTTCCATGATCGGCCTGGGCAGTGAGGTGACGGTCGATTACTCGCTCCGCCTGAAACGCGAACTGGGATCCGAAGATGGACCTGCCATCTGGGTCTCCGGCTACACCAACGACTACAATGGATACGTCCCCAGCAAGCGCGTCTTGTTGGAGGGAGGGTATGAAGCCAAGAGCCGCCCCTGGCAACCCGTGCTGGAAGAGAAAATCGTGGAGAAGGTACATGCGCTCCACTCGGGCTTGTAGTGAGTCCTCCCTGACATTCCCACCGGGTTACGCGGTCGACTCGTTAGGAAATGCAGGACTGCGATGTCCTTTCTCTCGAATCACCAGCCCCTTTACGAAAGGATTCCATTCACCACATGTCCATGGACATCGGTAAGTCGGAAATCTCTTCCTGAGTAACGATAGGTCAATTCTTCGTGATCGATTCCCAGTTGGTGGAGGATCGTGGCGTGGAGGTCGTGCACATGGACCGGGTTCTCCACTGCGTGCATCCCAAACTCGTCAGTCGATCCCCAGGTGGTTCCTCCTTTGATACCGCCTCCGGCAAGGAGCATGGAAAATCCGGTGTGATGATGATCGCGCCCTGCTTTATTTTTATCCTTATTCTTGCCCAACTGCGAATAGGGAGTGCGTCCAAACTCTCCGCCCCAAATCACAAGGGTATCTTCAAGAAGTCCCCGCTCTTTCAAATCCTGAAGCAAAGCGGCGGTCGCTTGATCGCTATCCGCACACAATTCGCGGTGACGGGAATCATTGTTGCTGTGACTGTCCCACGGCTGCTTGTTTTTCTTATCAACGTAGTAGACCTGGACGAAGCGAACCCCTGACTCAGAAAGGCGACGAGCAAGAAGGCAACTTTCTCCGAACCTCGTGCTTCCATATCGTTCCCTGACCGATTCCGGTTCCCGGGAAATATCAAAAGCTTCCGACGCTTCCGCCTGCATCGAGTAGGCCAGTTCCATCGCTCGAATCTGAGAGTCCAGCTTTTGCTCCTGCTGTCTCTTTTCCAGGTGAATGCGATTCAGGGAACCGATCAGGTCGAGTTGTTCACGCTGTTTGGAGCGGCTCAAATGGGGGTGATTCAGATTGGCGATAAGTTTCTCCACCTGCATTTCATTGGTGTCGACAGCCGTAGCCTGATGTTCCCCCGGAAGAAAGCCATTGGACCAGAGCTGAGGGCCGACCACAGGACGCCCGGCCGATAGCGTAATGTAACTGGGCAGATTCTGGTTTTCGCTCCCAAGCCCATAGGAAACCCAGCTACCGATCGACGGTCGGATCGGTTGAGGATTTCCCGAATGCATAATCAAAAGCCCCGGTTCGTGATTCGGCTGGTCCGTATGCATCGACCGGATCACACAGAGATCATCTGCATGCTTCGCCATATTCGGAAAGAGCTCACTCATGACGAGCCCGCTTTCCCCGTGAGCGGAGAACTGGAAAGGACTTGGCATAAAGCCGCTGGTCTTCTGCTTTCTCGCCGCCTGCTCTTTCGGGACTTCCCCTTCGTGTTTGGCCAGCGCCGGCTTGGGATCAAAGGTGTCCACATGGGACGGCCCCCCGTTCATCATCAGAAAAATCACCCGCTTGGCCCGTGGCGGGAAGTGGGGCCTGGCAGCTCCCAACAGATGGGAATCGCCAAGAGCTCCGGCGAGTCCAATCGCTCCGAATCCTGCACCCATTCTTTGAAGGGCTTCGCGTCTGCTGGGAAATGGGTTCATCATAGAATAGAGGCGGCAGGGATCTTTTTTTCAGTCAAGCCACGAGAACTCGTTCGATGCGAGGAGGGCCTGAGCATAATCTTTCCTGCTGTTTCCTTTGAGATATTCCAGACCCAGGTTCCGCTCTTCTTCCAGCGGGCTGCGACCGAAGAGCATGGCATAAGCTTTGTCGATCGCCTCTTCCGGTGATCCTTGCATCCCCGCGGCAAGCGCTTCGCCTCTCGCCACGACAAGAGGGTGATTCATGACAAACAGTTTCTGAATGGGAGTGGTCGTTTCAGATCGACCCGGGCTGTGAAGATTCGGGTCGGGAAAATCGAAGAGAGCCAGCATCGGATCCAGCTGGAGCCTGCTGACCTGAGCGTAGACTGCCCGGCGCCTGGCTTTCAGATCACTAACAGCAAAGGACGGTCCCCCAATTTTTCGATCGAGATCACCGGAAACGGCAAAGAGAGAATCTCTCCACATTTCGACCGGGAGACGTCTTCGATTCATTCGCCATAGAAAAGTATTGGCCACATCCTCCTCTACCTTTTCCTCAAGCAAGTCACTGGACTGACGATAAGTCGCGGAAAGAACGATCTCTTTGACCAACCACTTCAGGGACCACTTGCCGTCATGCATGAACCGGTAGGAAAGGTCATCCAGTAATTCCGGATGGGTCGGCCTCTCACCGAGACTGCCAAAATTGCTGGTCGTGCTGACCAGGGGCTGCCCGAATAATTCACCCCAAACCCGATTCACCCAGACTCGGGCAGTGAGCGGATTCGTCGGACTGACGAGCTCATTGGCCAGCTCGAGGCGTCCGCTGTTTTCTTTGGAAAAGGAAACCCGCTCCCCTCCTCCCAGCACGGTGAGGAATCCCCGGGCAACTTTTTCGCCCGGCGCAGTGGTATCGCCCCGCTCATACACGGGGAGATCCTTCACCGCCTTCGCTTCCCGCACCAGATGATCGGCATCAACCGGTTTCTTGGTATTGCCATCCGGTTTCATTTCGCAATCCTCCACCATCGGCTTGTTAAACATCTCGGTACTGGCAAAGACCCCGGCGAGTGCGTAGTAATCGCTCGTCGGAATCGGATCAAAGAAATGATCATGACAACGGGCGCAGGAAACCGTGAGCCCGAGGACGCCGCGAGTCAGGGTGTCGACCCGGTCCTCCCACTCATCTGCCATCACCGCGAGATCACCGCGTCGATAGTATTTGGGGCCCAGCCCCATGAAGCCGAGCGCAAAGTGCATCTCTTCATTCTTCGGATCAATCAGGTCCGCAGCCAACTGGTGCCGGAGGAAGTCATCGTAGGGAAGATTGTCGTTCAGCGCATGAATGACCCAATCACGATAGCGGTAGGCATTCGGATAAGTGAGAGCACCATTACTCCCCACAATATGGGCCTGATCTTCAGCAAAACGGGCGACGTCGAGCCAGAGCCGCGCCCAGCGTTCTCCAAAGTGAGGCGAATCCAGAAGAATGTCGATTTGCTCCTCATAAGGGAGTTTTCGCATGGATTCCCAATCCGGGGGCAATCCCGTCAGATCGAAACTGACCCTGCGAAGAAGCGTGTGTGCGTCAGCAGCTGGATTAGGAGACAAGCCGGCCTCCTCCTGTCGCGCAAGAACGAAAGCATCATGAGGTTTTCGAACCCATTCGGAATTCTTTACGGGCTTCTCCGGAATCGAAACAGGAACTTTGAAGGACCAGAAATCCTGTGCCTTAACATAGTCGAACGGCTCCCCATCTCCCGCGAGAAGAGGAGAGACCAAGGCGGCTGCAAGATAGCCAAGGCTCAACTGTCGAAATAGAAAACTCATTCCTGAAAAAGGTACGCTCAAAGAGTATCCTGAAGGAAGCGGGAGACAAGGGGTGCAATCAGGGGATGCCCAAGTGCAGAAGAAAATTTCTTTGCTTCGGACATTTTTCACAAAGATACCCTCTCAACTGCAAATCACGCCCCCGCCCTCAACACTGCGAGGATAAAATCGTAATTCGGCAAACCAGCGTGGCGGATAGGCAGCTCTCAGCACAAAGGAGTCAAAATTCTCCAATGGGCTTGGGAGGGGAAATACGACTGAGAAAGGCGGGAAGCCCACGTTTCGCGTGAGGCTGATGAAATCACCATAGCACTGAGGCCCGGGAGGACCCGCGCTTGATGATAAAAGCAATCTCGCAGCATTGAAAGGGAAGGGGTATCGAAACGTGACACCCTTCCCTATCTTGCCCGCCAAGATTGTTGTGCAAAGAATAATCTCCACCCTCAATTCGAGGACCACCTCTTCCGGTTTGCTCCCCTGTACGGGGGAGCAAAGGGTAAGAGGGTAAAAGGAAAAAGACTGCCCCGGCGCGCGATAGCGCACGCAGAAATGCGAAGCGAAATCGCAGGACACGCCGAAGGCGCGTCAATTCAGGGACTTGCTACGCGAAACCCTTGGATGGAGAAGATGGTGCCCGGGCCGGCCTGGCCCCGTCTGGAGGACCTCACCGAGCCCACGTTGTTGTGGAACGCGCCGCCACGTGCGCCCCGAGACGTAGTTAGGATAATTGTTTCGTTCCACTCCCACACGTTTCCTCCCATGTCGAACGCACCGTAAAAGCTCGCGCTTCCCGCGCCACCACTTCCCACTGTTGTCACGTTGCCATCTTGCCCATCCCAGTCCGCTCCATTGAGGTAATTGGCGATGTTCCCATCGTCATTGATGATCTCTCCAATCGCGTTCACCGTGCCCACCGTCGGCGAATCGTTGCTCCCTGATGCGTAAAACCAATAATCGTCTGCATCCCCGCCCTCCGCGGCCGGCTGGTGATAAGCCGCCTTGTACCATTCGTCCTCGCTCGGAATGAAAAATTTCGCGCCCACGTTGCGTGTCACCGTATTGGCCGCAATCGTTCCCGCCGTCAGCGCGTAGGCTCCATCTTCCGTGGTGCTGTTGTCCTGCGCGCCCACAAGCCGCCCGTTGTGGAGCCAGTTGCAGAACCGACAGATGTTCCAAAAACTGACCAAATTGACTGGTTTGTCTCCCATCGCCGTCTTGGTGGCGTAGCTGAAATTCGGCGAAGTCCCGACCTGCACAATCCCACCCCACGCATTGCTTTCCATGCTCGCGTCGAACAGCCCGTTGGGGTCCTCCGCCGCCACCGCGTTGAGGAACGCCACATACTGCGCGTTGGTCACCTCGTACTTCCCGATCTGGAAGGCCTCCGCCACCGCCCCGAAATTCTGCTCCGGGTCGTTCCCGTTCCCCGGATTGCCCACCGTCACCATCTCGATAAACGGCTCCGGCTCCGGCTCCGGCTCCGGCTCCGGTGCAGGACGACGCGCTACCGCCAACTGCCTCTTCAATTTCTTAACCTGACGCTTCAACTTTTTCACCAAACGCGTTAGCGAAGCCTGACTGGCCGCTTCAAGCTCCGGCGTTAGAAACGCGGGACCTGCTGCTCCCAGTATAAGGCTCAGGCACAAAGCCCAGGCGACGAATTTTTTAGTCGGGAACCAGCTGTTCATGCGCAATGGGGACGGTTTCTTAAAAAGTGTCCCTGTTTCGACGCCGGTTAAAGCATCCCTCTCGTTTTTTGGTCTTTGTTCTGACATCGTTTATTCTATTTTTTGTTTGAGAAAGACCCTTCGTTTAGAACCTTCCGTATATACTTCCGGAAGCCGCCCCCGCTTGTTTCACTTTATTTATCAAAATCTTTATCAGCGCGTGGTCCTGCCAAGATTGAGGGAGCAAATGACGATCGCGAATGAGCGTTTCCGCCTCTGTCGATGACGCGAAGAGAGCCTGAAATATTTCGGAAAGGTTCGCGCGACTCTGTAGCGAACATTTTAGCGAGAAGGGCCCCGCTTGAAGGATGCCGTATGTGGTGGAGCCTAAGACAATTCAGAAGATAGCTCGGGAATTCACGCGACCCTGAAACAGAGCTAGCCCCAATGGGGACCCGCTTTTATTCTCAATCTTCTTTCGGGATTGAATTCTGCCATTCTCCGCACCAGTCGCCCGCTTCAGTATTCGGGAAAGAGTCGCCCTCTTCCGGATCGCTCACCATTGGAGGAAACCGTCGGCACTTCCCATAGCGATGAGACGACATTCCTGCAAAATTGTTCTCGTAGTTCCAGAACCGGCAATTCTGGCAACTTTCGCGATCATTTATAATGATACTCACAAGAACAGTATTCAATGATCTGTCTCTCAATGTCAATCAGTGCAGAGAAACAAAGTATCCCTTTAGACTTTCCTATCCAGAAAGCTCAGAAGCGGCAAAGGAATGGCAAAGAAAAAACCGCCCTTCGGAAGACCGGGGCGGTTGATGTTTGAAGAGTGGTGGCTCGACCCAGATTTGAACTGGGGACACAAGGATTTTCAGTCCTCTGCTCTACCAACTGAGCTATCGAGCCGTTCTCTTCAGAACTTCCCGCAGAATCCGTGATTACTCGCCGATTTCTGCGGGGTGAAAGGTTTACCCGACTGTGCCGGAAAAACAAACGGAAAATTCACCGTTTTTCGCTTTCCTGACCATCGGGTCAAAACGAATGGATCAAGGCAGGACTTTTACCGCCCACTTCTCGTAGTGAACTTCGCTCTCAGGGTCGTGTGCCTGAATCCCGAAGGTTCCTTCGGAAAGTTTGCGGCCATCGAAATTGGAAGTTCCGGCTCCGCCCTCAGGCTCTGTGTAATCGACGGTGGTCTCGCCGTTCACTTTGATATGAATGCGCTTCCCTTTCACGGTGATGTGGTAATCAAACCACTCCCCGTCTGTGCTGGGAGCTTTTTCACGAACTTCATGCTCGCCACCCGTGGGAGGTTCCTGACCGTCCTTCAGGACAACGATATTCTTCACGGCATAAAGACTGCCTGTTTTCTTCGGGTCCTTGTGAGTGGAATTGACCTGGCACTCATATCCTTTATTCGGCCAACCCTCGTCCTGAACTTCCGTGTGGAAATAAACACCGCTGTTTGCCCCGGGGAAGGTTTTCGCCCGCACCTTCAATTCGAAGTTTTTGAATTTCCCGCCGTTCACATCACCGGTGTAGAACCTGTCTCTTATACACATCTCCGAGCCCACGAGACCGAGGCTGAT
>CAJXQE010000177.1 GCA_913058215.1 uncultured Verrucomicrobiales bacterium | reverse complement strand
AAGCAAATTCCTATCAATCGGCGACCCCCGATCTAAAAATTACTCCGGAGGAATTTACCGTGAAAGCGGGCAGCGCGGTAGGGTTGATTTTCCGGAACCCCGACAATCTCTATCACAAGCTTGTAGTCGTGAATGCCGGCGCACTCGAAACGGTAGGAACAAAGGCCGACGTGATGGCAAGGAAGCCGGACGGATTGGACAAAACCAGGTGCCCGACGATCCGAACGTTCTCCATTGAACCCCGCAGATCACATTGGGGATCGCCCGTTCCCATACGCTGCGGTTTTTTGCGCCTGACGTGCAAGGCGATTACCCTTATATATGAACGTTGCCCGGACAATGGCGCGTCATGAAAGTAGTCAAGTAATTTTTAATCCAGAGAAAACCAATGAGCAACAATATCAGAGTATTGAACGTGGGAGCGGGATTCATGGCCTCCCTGCACGCCAAGGCCTACCAGAAACTGGACGGTGTCGAAAACGTGGGAATCGTCACGAGAAATTTGAGCAGTTCAGAAAAGTTGGCCGACGCGCTGGACGGCGACGTTCCCCGTTTCACCGATTTCGAGGAAGCGCTTGAGAAAACTTCTCCCGATGCCGTGGCAATCAGCACTTACACGGATTCCCACTTCCATTATGTTTCGACGGCGCTGAACAGAGGTCTGCATGTCTTCGTCGAAAAACCACTCGCCGAATCCATGGAGGAATCGCAGGAGTTGTTCGAGCTCGCCAACAAAGTCGGCAGGAAACTGTATGTCGGTTACATCCTCATGACTCACCCGTCGTGGAACAAGTTCACCGAGATCGCTCATGATCTAGGGAAGCCGCTCGCAATGCGGATGAACCTGAATCAACAGGCCAAGGGCGAGTTCTACGACACCCTCCATAACATCATGCAGGTGCAATCGCCCATCGTTGATTGCGGGGTTCACTATGTGGATATCATGTATCAAATGGCGCAGTGCCGACCGGTCAGGGTTCACGCGATCGGGTGCCGGAACTGGGACAAAGTGCCGGAACACATTTGCAACTACGGCCAACTGCAAGTCGAATTCGAGGACGGGTCTGTCGGCTGGTATGAGGCCGGTTGGGGACCGAACATGAGTGAGATCGCCTACTTTATCAAAGACGTCGTCGGGCCGGATGGCGCAGCGAGTATCTCGGTCGTTTCCGACCGCTCCGACGACAAAGATCACCATGTCGAGGCGAATACAATCATCAGGCACTTCGCCGAACAGAAGGACAAGGAGTTCGTCAAAGAAGACGAGACGATTAAGATTGACGAACCCGATCACGAGGGACTCGCCTTTCTCGAACAGGAGGCTTTCATTGACTGCATCAAAAACGACGCCGACATGGCTGCGCACCAGGATCGGGTCATGACCAGTCTGCAGATCGTCTTTGCGGCAGACGAATCGCAGAAGACGAAGAAGGTCGTCGAACTCCGATGAAAACAATCGACCTTTCCGGCAAACTCGCCATCGTCTCCGGCGGCGGCGGCGAGATCGGCTACGCACTGTGCCTTGGGCTCGCCGACGCGGGCGCGAAGGTGGTCGCTCTGGATATCAATACCGACCGCATCGACGGTGGAAATGATCGCATCCTGGCCGTCCGTGTCGACCTTTCAGATACCGGCGAAATCGCTTCTGCGGTGGAGATCATTTGCGCCGAACATGGTGAAGCCGACATCCTCGTTCATGCGGCGGGAATCAATATCGCTTCACCCGTCGCCGACTTCGACGAGCAGGCGTGGGACGCTGTTTTCAATGTCAATTTGAAGAGCGCATTCTTTTTAGCGAAGGCGCTCGTTCCCCATTTTAGAGACGGCAGCATCGGCAAGATCGTCTTCATTTCCTCCATTTCCGCCCAGCTCGGATATCCCGGTCTCCACGCCTACACGGCATCGAAAGGCGGTCTTGATGCACTTGTCCGGAACCTCTCGACCGAACTGGCCGCCGACGGAATCTGCGTAAACGGGATCGCACCCGGAACTACGAAAACAGGCATGACGAAAGCCCTTTGGGAAGACGAGCAGAAATGCCGCGCCCACGAAGCGACCATCCCCATGGGGCGAGTGGCGGATTGCCAGGACCACGTCGGACCGCTGCTCTTTCTATGCTCCGAAATGTCCGACTACGTCACCGGCCAGATCATTTGCTGCGATGGCGGACTGACTTCTGTCCAAGCCGATTTTATCGATCTAAAACTACGCCATGGAAATGAGTAAAGTTCTCCAGGACCAAGTCGCCATCATCACCGGCAGCACCAGCGGAATGGGCGAGGCCATTGCCCGTCGCTTCGCGAAAGAAGGTGCCTCTGTCGTCATCAACGGCACGAACGAAGAGCGTGGCAAAAAGATTCAAGACGAGATCGTGAACGACGGGGGGCAGGCAGCCTTCTACAAAGCAGACGTTTCGTCGGCTCCCGAAGTGGAAGCGATGGTCGACTTTGCCGTCGAACAGTTTTCCAAAGTGACCATCCTGGTTCCCAACGCGGGCATTCTCGGCAACGGACTCGCTACGGAGATCAGCCTGGAGACATGGGACAAAACCATCGGGGTGAATCTCAACGGTGTTTTTTACCTGTGCCGCTACGGTCTGCCGAAATTGATCGAGGCAGGAGGCGGGACGGTGGTGATCAATGCCTCCATCGCAAGCTTCAAAAGCTTTCCGCAACACCCGGCTTACTGCGCTTCCAAGGGTGCTCTCATTCCGTTCATGAAAAATATTGCTCAGGATTACGCCGGGCACAAAATCAGGGCCAATGCTCTTTGCCCCGGTCCAGTCGATACTCCGCTTATCTGGGACTCGGTGAAAGCCTTTCCCAATGCCGACAGCATCATCGACGAGACCATCGGGATGACCTGCGTGGGTCGCCTGGGAACTCCAGAGGACGTCGCAGAAGCCGCTCTCTTTTTCGCAAGCGACAAGTCCAGCTTCATTACCGGGGCCTCCTTAACGATCGACGGCGGAATTATGTGTTAAATTATGTAAGTAAGCTTATCGCTCGCACTCCTCTTCATATTTCTACTGCCGGGCGATGCCGAACCGATCAAGGTAGGCATCATCGGAATCGACGCCCACGCCATTAGCTGGACAAAGATCATCAACGATCCCGAGGCGACAGGCGAACTCGCCGTCATCACCATCGTGGCCGCATTTCGCGGAGGAAGTCTGCCCCCCTCAAACCCGGCCGGACCGATGCCCCGATAAAAATCCTTGAATAAGCAAATTCCTATCAATTGCTCACGCAGTCTCCTTTTTCTCCTCGACTTTTTTCTCCATTTTATGGATCAAGACATGTCCATTGAAATGGGCTGTAGCGAGATGCAAACCATCGGGAGAAAGGCTGAGGTCACGCGCGGTGTCAGGTAGTTTGATACGGTGAAAATCTTCGGCTTCACCCGGTTTCCAAAACAGGAGATAACCCGCCGGGCCACCAACTGCGCCGATGATGGTCCCCTCAGGATGGAGAGCTACGCCCCAGACGACTCCACGCAAGGCTCCTTTGGACAGATGTTCGATCAAGGGAGGTGCCCCTTTTTTCCAATCGAAAATGACGACAGATGGATTGCCGATCCCGGCGAAGGCATTGGACACATTCGTGATCCCGCTTCCGGCAAGTTGAGTGCCGTCTTTGTTGAAGGTGATGCCGCGATAGCCGCCGATAAAGGCGAGAAACTTTTTGTCGTAGTTTAAAAGGTTCTCTGATTTCCAGGTGCGGATTTGTTTGCCGGTTCCATAATCCCAGACAATCAGATTGGTTTTCAGATCGCCCGAAACGAGGTGCTTTCCATCGGGATGAAACGCGAGGTTGTAAATGTGCGATTCATGACCCGCGAGTTCGCGGATGAGTTTTCCATCGGCTGCGTTCCAGATTTTCACCTTCAGGTCATTCCCGGCCGAGGCGATGAATTTTCCATCAGGACTCGTCACAACCGCCCGAATCCATCCTTCGTGCGCTGCGACTTCACGCTGAGGTTTTAATTCCCCTTCAGCGGCAGCGTCTGCAAGCGAGAACCAGATAAGGCGACCGTCTGTTCCGCTGGTGATGATCGTCTTTCCGTCTTTGGAAAAAGTCAGCCCGCGCACCCAGCTGTTGGTGAACAATTTCGTTTTCTCACCTGATTCGATATTCCAGCGCCACACCGCAAAATCCTGAGCGCCCGCAAACACGAATTTCCCCGACGGGTCGAACCGACACGAGATGAGAGGGCTCTCGTGTTTGAGCTCGTGTGCAGTGTGGGTTTGAGTCACGTCCATAGAACCAGAGGGTCGAAGTCGAAAATTACCTCACACCCATTCTACGGCTTTGGGAAATGCATTTCGAAGCGCATTTGTGGACCCGTCGGAACTTTGAGGATGCGCAAGAACAGCAAAGTCTCTCATTGAATGCTTCGGTTTGCAGAAATGAAGAAAGGAAAATCAGAGGGAAAAGAGTCGACAGGAAATTCTTTTGGGAAATAGTTGCCTGAAGAAATCGCACATAGCGCGGATTCGACAAAGAAGCGTAAAGGGGATTTGAAGGAAATGAGCAGCAGAGGAAAGCAGCGAGTTCGATTTTGCGTGATCAGTGTGTCCGTGTGGGTGTCAGCGTTCCTGCTCTTTTGTTTTCTTCGTCATGCGGGGATGGACGAATTCGAGTCCGTTGTCTTGATTAAAGAGAGCAATGGTTTGGAGAGGGTATTGATCTACGGAGGCGTCGGATTCTTTCTAGGGTTATTATATGCTCTTACGGATGGCTTGTTTGAGAGGCGATTCTTTGCCCGTCAGTCCTACGGTCGTCTGCTGTTAACCAAGATTGTCCTGTATTTTCTGATGATGAAAGTTCTCTTCATTGGGATGGTCATTTATCTCAAATGGAGTGATTGGGAATGGAACATGATCATCGGTGCAATTCGGTCTACCAACTATTGGGTCTGTTTGAGTTATGCCCTCATCGTGGGAGCAGTTTTTACCTTTGTCAGGCAAATGAGCCAGAAGTTCGGGCCCGGAGTTCTTTGGAATCTGGTCAGGGGAAAGTACCGAACCCCACGGGAAGAGGAGCGGGTCTTTATGTTTCTGGATCTGCAATCGTCAACAACGATCGCGGACCAATTGGGACACGTCCGTTTCAGCCAACTGATACAGGACTGTTTCATCGACATGACGGATGCATTGCGCCGGAGCGGGGCGGAGGTCTATCAATATGTCGGAGATGAAATCGTGGTGAGTTGGCCCAGTGAGAAAGGGTTTCGTGATGGTGTTGCAGTTCGCTGTTTTTTTGATATTCAATCCTATCTGAAAGAGCGGATGGGATACTATGATTCAAGCTACGGAGTTCAGCCGATTTTCAAGGCGGGAATGCATGTCGGCTGGGTGACGGTCGCAGAGGTTGGGGTGTTGAAGCGCGAGATTTCCTATCATGGAGATACCCTTAACACGACGGCGAGGATCGAAGGCTGTTGCAATCAATTTGAAAGAAACTTCCTTGCCTCAGGAGCCTTTGTCGAAGCGCTGGAACCCACTACAGAATTCCATATCGAAGAACTGAGCGAGGAGTTGCTTCGTGGAAAGAAAGAAGCAGTGAAGATTTTTGGGATTACCCTGGCCGCAGCCATTCCGGGGTAATGCACGGTTTCAGCAGAGCGACGACAAAAAGCGAGCCCTGACAATAAGCGGACGTCGAGCGAATGATGGGCTTGTTAGAATCGAGGAGGGATGAATAGGGCGAAAGCTTCCGCCCTTCCAGTTATCCATCGACACTCGAGCTTCCCGTGATCTCATCGGCGTAAACGTTTACCCGTGAAATTAAATCGAGAATCTCTTTTTCATCAATGTCTCTCTCCTCAAGGGTTTCGATGAGGTGTTCGGTGAAGCGTTGAAAGTGACGGATGGTGATGCCGATATTCTGGTGAACATGCGAGAGTGGTTTTCCGGTAAATTCAGCAGGACCACCGGTTGCGGCACTAAAGAATTCGCGCTGCATCCGATTCAGTCGATCCATGGGGACATGTTTAAAAAACGGCTCAAGCTCCGGGTCCGCCAGAACACGTTCATAAAAGTCATCCACCATGGATGCAATTCCTGCTTCGCCGCCAATCTGCTCGTAAAGGCTCGGTTTGGTCTCGCTCATAGAATCAAGGTCTTCTCTTTTTCGAAAACCGCAAACGGGTCTTCGCGTAGGAGGTATGAAATTTATCGCGCGGTACGATTCGTGCCATTTCCGGGGAGCAAGAAATGCTCTGCCTTCTACAATAAATGCCGAGAAAACAGGTCAGACCGTTGGAAGGTCGGACATGCCCAATCACGAAATTCACTGTCAGTATTTCTCTCAGGAAGACTTGTTAGGTGCCGGTTGCCTCGACCTCAATATGGCGATGGATGCCGCTGAAAAAGCGATCCTGGATTACAAGAACGGCGACGTTCTTTTCCCGGAGAAGATTGTCCAAATCTTCAACGACGAAACCCAGGAGCGGATCAATTGCCTGCCTGCGACATTTACTAAAGAGAAAGTTTGCGGAGTAAAATGGGTTTCGGTATTTCCTCCGAATCCAGTGAAGTATGGAATGCAAAACCTGAGTGCCGTCATCATCCTCTCGGAAATTGAGCATGGCTTCCCGATCGCCTTCATGGAAGGGACTCTTTGTTCCAATATCCGGGTCGGAGCGATGGGTGGATTGGCAGCCAAGTATCTAGCGAGGAAAGATTCCGAGATCATTGGTTTCATCGGTGCGGGTGAACAGGCCAAGATGCATCTGATTGCCATGAAAACAGCTGTGCCAAGCCTGAAGGAGTGCCGGTTCGCCGCCAAGGAGCCTGAAGAAGAAGCCAAATTCCTTGAGGAAATGCAGCCGCTCCTTCCTGATTTAAAATTCACCGCCGCGAATACTGATCTATCGGCAGCGGTTAGCGAAGCGGACATCATTGTTACCGCAACCAGCGCTCAGGGGCCGCTGCTCAAGGCGGAATGGATGAAGCCCGGGTCCTTTTACAGCCACATCGGCGGATGGGAAGATGAATACGCTGTTGCCAAGCAGTGCCAGAAAATCGTTTGCGACGATTGGGATACGGTGAAACACCGCACCCAGACTCTCAGCCGGATGTATAAAGACGGCGAACTGACCGACGATGATATTCACGGTAATTTGGTGAGTCTATTAGATGGCACACTTCCGGGCAGGGAATCCGATGACGAGAGAACCTACTTCAATGCAGTGGGGCTCGCATATGCAGATGTCGCGATCGCTCATGCCATGTATCAACGTGCAGCGGAAGCAGGAATGGGCCAGGATCTGAAGATTCAAAATGAAATGATTTTTGAGCATGCTCATCTTAAAGATTGGGTCCGCTTCTAGGGTGGGAGTGAAATTAAACAGCGGCGCTTTCGCCATCTTTTCGTAAAGAGGATTGGAGCTAGCTCCTCCAGAAACACTCTTCCAATCTCGGCACCAATAGCCAGGCTGAGTTGCACGGATTTTGTTTCCGGCGGAGAAGCCCGCTCACGCCACCCGGATATTTTTCGACAAGCTTCCCGTCACAAAAAATGAAATTTTTGTGACAAACTTTTCGTTCGTCCCTACTACCATCGAGAGGTATGGACGAGATTTTGAAAGACAGAATCCTTCAGGGCGATCTAGACGTCTACGGGGAGATTGTGCGGAGATATCAGGGGATGCTCATGAGCTATGCCCTGAGAAGGTTGAGTGACTGGTCGCAGGCCGAGGAGGTCGTTCAGCTCACCTTCATTCGCTCCCATCAGAAACTGGAAGAATTCGATCCGAACAAAGACTTCGGTGTCTGGCTCTGCGTGACCTGCAAATACCTCATTATGACGGAGTTGGAAAAGCGTCGTCGCGAAGCCAGTAACAAAACGAGGTACCGGGATGAACTGGAATTGGAACTCTTGAACGCATCTGTAGCGCCATCGGAGTTTGAGCCGGGTGCTGAATTTTGCGCATTGAAGCTTTGCATCTCCAAGCTCAAAAGCGAAGCCGCCAGTCTTGTGGAGTACAGATATTTTGGAAACAAGAGCTGCCAGCAAATTGCCAGGGAGAAAGGAAGAACCATCACCTGGGTGACTTCGAATCTTAGCCGGGTTCGCAAGTCCTTGCGCACCTGCCTGGAATCCCAATCCAACCCACGTCCGCAAGCCTGACATGACCGACGAACGACTGCAGGAATTGTTCGAGAGTTTCTCGGATGGAACAATCAAAGAACCGGAAGCCAGAGAGCTTCTCGAGTCTTTTGAAAAGGATATCTCTGTGAAGGAGCTCTTTGCCAGCGAACTGCAAATCTCCAAAACACTCCACGGAGCTGGGATTCTCTCGCACGAGCACCGGATTTCCAAAGAAGTGGTGGAAACCTTACGCTGTAGTGTGGATTCGGCTGATGTTTCAGCGGCTGTTCTTTCAGAGCTGCGTTCGATTGAGAAAAAGAAGAACGTCCCGTTTACTGTCTTGGCAATGGGACTCGGAGTAGCAGCCGTGCTGACTTTGGCTTTTGTTTTGACCTCCCAAAACGGAAACACACCAAAAGGTTCGATCGCTGTTGTCGCGAGTGCTGTTGATGCAAGGGGAGGGGGCGATGAGCAGATTACGACTAAAGGAACCCACATCGGGAAGGGACGTTTCGTTTTGAAAAGCGGCCTTGTCAGGCTTGATTTTCCCAAAGGAGTTCGAGTTACTCTGGAAGGGCCGGCTGAACTTGAATTAATTGGTGACGGGGAAACCCGCCTGCACTCTGGAAGTCTGACAGCCCATGTTCCGCCGGAAGGAATAGGATTCCTTGTCCACACGGAAAAGGCCAAAGTCGTAGACTACGGAACTACCTTTGGAGTTTCCGTGGGCAGAGATGGAAGCACGGGGGTCGAGGTTTATGAAGGCGAGGTCGGAGTGACTCCGAATACTGGGAAAGAGGAGAAGATTCTGACCGAGGGAAATTCCCTACGCGTTACCGGCGATACTGAAAAAATTCAGACAGAGAAATTGAAGGCCCGCCCGTTTCGTGCCTGGCCCATGCTGTTCGGTGTTCTCAACACCGGTGGAAATGTGAAGTTTGTGAACGCACAAGCAGTTAGGAATCCCATCGAAATTGTCGACTCAGAAAGCATCATCGTTTTCCCGGAGCGGTTCAATTTTCAGCCAAACCGTGACTTCCTAGTAACTCTGACGGAACCGGGAAAATACCCACATAGACAGTTGAAGGATAGACGGAAAACAATCTCCGTCGAGGGGAAGCGATTCAGCAGCTACCTCTTGCAATACAATCCACCCCTGAACGCAGCTGTGCCGAATTCCGATCAATTGCACTTCGAAGGGGAAGTGACTTTCGATTCCCCTGTTCTGGCAGTCATCACCAATCGGGAACAGCTGAATTCGACAGATCTAATTCTTGGGAAAAAGCGCTTCGAATATGCTCAGAATATATCACGCGGACTTGAGTCTGGAGATGCCCTGACCTTGAGCAAAGATCGCAAAACACTCCAACTAAACTGGCAGGTCATGCAGGCAATGAAGAACGGCATGGATCAGATTCGGGTCGTTGTTGAGGCCAGCACTGTCACGAAAGACTAAGGCACTTTTATTTTTCCAGATATGAATCCTCGATTCTCACTCCTCTTGCTAACAGCGTTCTTGGCTCTGATTCAGCCGTATTCGTCAGATGCGAAACCAAACTTTGTCCTCATCTTTGCGGACGACCTCGGCTACGGCGACGTGGGCTTTCAGGAAGGTGACGTAGCTACACCAAATATTGATTCGATTGCGAACAACGGGGTCACCTTGACCGACGGCTACGTGACATGCCCGGTTTGTGCTCCTTCCCGTGCGGGGCTGTTAACCGGTCGCTATCAACAGTCCTTTGGATTCTGGGATAACATTGGACCCTATCGAGTGAACAAAGAGGTGGAGCCGGGCATTCCGATCGATCTTCCCATTCTCTCCGAACGTCTCAAGGCTCTCGGCTACACGACTGGAATTTTTGGAAAGACTCACGACGGTGATTCCGAAGCGCAAATGGCGTTCAATCGCTGGGACGAATTTTACGGATTCAACAATGGCGCCTCGAATTATCTCGGAGATTTGAACCGCGAGCACAATCCAATTTTTCACAATCGAACGATCGTGAGTCAGACCTATGCGAAACGCGGGATCAAACAGGGCTCGATCAACAAGCAGGGAGTTCTCGTCAAAGATCTCGAAAACCACTTCACGGATCAGCTCGGCGACATGGCGGCGAAGTTCATCGAGAAAAATAAGGATGAGCCGTTTCTCTGCTATCTTCCATTCAATGCGATTCATGGCCCCTTTCAGGCTCCCCGGCCCCTGGTTGAAAAGTATGCTCACATCAAGGACGAGAAACGCCGCCTCGTCATGGCGATGCTCGACTCGATGGACCAGAACGTGGGTAAAGTGTTAGATGCAGTTCGCCGGAATGGACTGGAAGACAATACTGTGATCGTTTTCCTGAGTGACAACGGCGGACATGAAGCATCTCCAAATAAACCGCTTCGAGGCAAAAAGGGAACCTATTGGGAAGGTGGACTTCGCGTTCCTTTTTGTGTGCAATGGAAAGGTAAACTGGAGGCAGGAAAGACGTATTCTTATCCGGTCATTTCACTTGATATTATGCCAACCTTCCTGTCTGCAGCCGGCGGGGAAATTGATCCTTCCTGGAAGCTCGATGGTGTTAATTTGTTACCTTACTTCACAGGAGAGAAAAAGGGTCGCCCTCACGATTCTCTCTATTGGGTCTGGGGTGCGAGAAAAGCAATTCGTCATCTCGATCTGAAGGCGGTGACTCAAGACGATGGGGCTACCTGGCAACTTTACCAACTCGCCAAGGATATCTCAGAGGAAATTGATCTCGCAAAGAAGCGTCCTGAAAAACTTGCCGAACTGATGGGGAAACATCGAAAGTGGGAGTCCACTCTCATGCCTCAGCAGTGGGGATGGAAAAAAGATCTGGGATTCAAGGATCCTGAATTCGGAAAGCCGAAGCCCTACCACGCTCCCGGGTATTTCTAGTAGTAGAAAAAGGTGTGCGGTTTGTGACAAACTCTTTTCCCGACCCTACTGAAATAACGACATGAAACTGTTTTCTTATATTTTGGTTCTCGCATTCAATCTCAGTGCGCTGTCTGCGGAAGATCGTCCGAACATTCTTTTCCTCTTCAGTGACGATCATGCCCTCCGCACCATTGGTGCCTATGAGGGCTCGATCAACAAGACGCCCAACCTCGATCGTATTGCCAGCGAGGGTGCCATTTTCAATCGATCATTCAATGTGAATTCCATCTGCTGCCCGAGTCGGGCAGCCATCATGACCGGTAAACACAGCCATGCGAACGGGATTTGGGGAAATGGATCTGAATGGGACGGCGCTCAGTGGGTTTATCCAAGGGCGTTGGGGAAAGCGGGATACCAAACGGGCTTGATCGGTAAATGGCATTTGAAAGGAAATCCGACTGACGAGTTTCAGAGTTGGGAAATCCTTTCCGGCAAAGGCGGACAGGGTTCCTATTTTAATCCGAAGTTTCTCAGTAGTGAAGGAGAGGTTCAAATCGAGGGCCACTCGACGGAGATCATCACAGACAAAGCACTCGATTGGCTCAAGAATCGCGACGGTGAAAAACCATTTTTGCTCTGCGCACAATACAAGGTGCCGCACATTCACCGGATCCCCACGCCTGACCACATGGGTGCTTACGATGATTACGAGTTCCCTGAGCCGAACACTCTGTTTGATGACCTCTCGACGCGCTCCCCTTTTGTGTCTGACACCTGGATGTCTTTGAAGGGTATGAAAGGAAGCGTGCTCAACATCGCGCCTTCGAAAAAAGAACTCGCCGGGAATCCCGAAAAAATGCCGTCCTTTCTTAAGGAGATGACGGAAGCCCAACGCGATGACTGGCACAAGGCCTACGATCCCAGGAACCGTGAATACCATCGGCTGGAGAAAGCCGGGCTGCTCGAGGGGCAGGCAGGCGTGCGTTATACTTATCAACGTTTTATTAAGGACTACGTACGATGCATCGATGGTCTGGACGAACATGTGGGGCGCATCTTAAAATATCTGGACGATAACGGTCTGGCCGAAAATACCATCCTTGTCTACAGCTCTGACCAGGGCTTCCTCACGGGTGAACATGGCTGGGCCGAAAAGCGGTGGATGTATGAAGAGAGTTTTCGCTCACCACTTTTGATTCGTTGGCCCGGAACGATTTCGGCTGGAACGAAAGTGGAGGCACTTGTCCAGAATATCGACCTTGCCCCGACCTTTCTCCAGGCTGCCGGACTTGCTGTACCCAATGAATTGCATGGCGTCGCGATGCAAGCCGTGCTGGCTGGTGACATTCCCAATGAATGGCGGAAAGATCTTCTCTATACCTACTACGACGGTGGCATTCCAAAAAATCGTGGAGCTTACAATATGCCTCGTCATGAGGGTGTTCGCGATGATCGCTATAAGCTGATTTCTTTTTATGATCACGATGCGTGGGAGTTCTACGACCTCCGAGTCGATCCGCGTGAACTTTCGAACCGATATGATGATCCGAAGTATCAGACTGAGATCGACCGGATGAAAGGTCGGCTCCAGTCATTGAAAACCGCGTATCAGGTTCCGACCCATCCAGGGCTGCCCAAACGGAAAGGGCATTGAAGGAAACGCATCAAGCTAAGCATTTTGATATGAACATTCGCCTCACTATCTTCACGATTCTATTCCTCTCTTTTAGCGCACAAGCCGAACCGCTTAAGGTGAGATTCGGCACCGCTTCCGAACTCGCTATTCACTATGGGGACGTGGACGTAACTGGGAACGCCAGCCAGAATGACAACGCAGCGGCACCCCTCATTTCGGTCGACGGACTGGATCTCGATGGTGCAGGAGCAAACGATGATCGTATCGAAATTCAGTTTGCAGTCACTTCTTCGAAAGGTCAATCGGATCGGCTCGCCGCCGGATACCGACTCGATCCGGGAACAACGCTCACTTTTGAAATCACATCGGCGAGAATGATTTTTGGAACCGGGAAAAGCAGTGCACTCACGGGCAATGTTGTCTCAGCCGAAGGGAACAACAAAGGTGCGACTGTCGAAGGGAAAAAGATTGAAGGAGCCTACCTTTTGAAGAACACCTCCACTCGCAACAATCGTGCCCGCTTGATCGTTGCGGAATTCGAAGTTCCGGTGGATGCCTCAAAACTCGAGGCACCGGCAGGGAAGCTGCCTGCTTCAAAGAAGAAGGTGGGAACACCCAGTGTCACCTCCAAGCCTGTCATGGCGGTGGCTCCACCTGTCATCGAATCCGACTCTCTGAAATTGCCTCGTCTTTTCTGCGACGACATGATCCTTCAGCAGCAAACTCAAAACACCTTCTGGGGATGGGCTGAGCCGGGCGAAGGAATCACTGTGAAGTCCAGTTGGGGAAAAAAAGTCACCGGAACAGCCGATTCCGGGGGCAAGTGGAGGGTCTTTCTTGAAACACCGGAACATGGAACCGGACACTCCCTGACGATCATTGGGAAAACGGACACCATCAAAATTTCAAATGTAGCGATCGGAGAAGTCTGGCTCTGCGCCGGGCAATCCAACATGGGGTGGGCCATGGGAAATTCCTTTGAGGCTGGGAACGAATCGGATGTCAATCTTCCCGATTTTCGTATCTTTAAATCAGTTCGGGAACACTGGCATGAACCGCTCGAAATTCAGCGCGATCGTCTCTCGCAGTGGAAACCCTGCGATCCAGAGACCGCTGCTGAAACGTCCGCTGTCTCGTATTATTTTGGTAAAAAGCTGCACGAAGAACTCGGCGTACCGGTGGGAATCATTCAGCAGGCTTATGCCGGAACTCCGATCGAAGGCTGGATGCCCTGGGAAATCCAAAAGGACGATCCCCGGTCCATTGCCCATAGGGCAGAATACGATCAGACTGCGGAACGTCAGACCGGGTCCGGCATTGCAACAGGGTTGAGCGCCCTCGAAACCTGGAAAAAAGAACTGGCCGAATACAATGCTCACATCGATGCCGGTGAAACTATGAAAAACAACGTGAGACCGTGGTCTCCGCCGATCATTACGAAGCCTGCCAACCTGGGGCATCAGTATCCGGGACATCAGTTCAATGCGATGATCAATCCAGTTCGCCCTTATGGAATCCGCGGCGCGATTTGGTATCAGGGTGAACGAAACGCAAAGAATGTTCCTCAAGCGTTCCACTATCGAAAGCAGCTGGCAAAGCTGATCGGATACTACCGCGAATCCTGGCATGAACTTTCCAATGGGAATGTCGACAAAGACTTTCCTTTTCAATTCACTCAACTCCCCAGTTGGACTCCGCCTCAGACCGATCCTGTGGAAGGACTGCCTGCCCCATGGGTGGTTAGCCGGGAAGCCATGCGACTCGTTACTCAGGACGTATCTAACACCGCAATGGCGGTCTCCATCGACACCGGCGACGCAGTGCAGCTGCACCCGAAAAACAAAAAGCCCATTGGCCTCCGTCACGCCTATCTAGCACTGAAACAAACCTACGGAAAGGACTTCGTTGATTATGGCCCCCGCTTCCAAAAGCAGGTCGTCGAAGGAGATCATATCGTCCTCGAATTTGACTCCATCGGAGGCGGCCTCGTCGCCGCAAGGTCAGGTGAGCTCGATACTTTTGCGATCGCCGGCGAAGATCAGCAGTGGCACTGGGCAAGCGCTAAAGTCCACGGCGATACCATTGTCGTCTCTTCACCAAAAGTGCCCGTGCCCGTCGCGGTCCGTTATGCCTGGGCGATGAATCCTTCGCAGCGGAATCTTCTCTACAACAAAGAAGGGATCCCTGCATCGCCCTTCCGAACTGATGACTGGCCACTGTTTGAGCCCGGGACTGAAATCATCGAAGTGGAAAAGCCCGCGAAGCTCGAAGAGAAAACCAGTGTCGATTGGAAGCGACCTGTCATGACCCAATAGATTTCCACCCCTTCGCCTACCATGAAGAACCTGTCTCTTATACACATCTGACGCTGCCGACGAAGAGGATAGTGTAGAT
>CAJXQE010000176.1 GCA_913058215.1 uncultured Verrucomicrobiales bacterium | reverse complement strand
ACGAGATCAGCCTCGGTCTCGTGGGCTCGGAGATGTGTATAAGAGACAGTTGGGATTGTTTGCGGGTCGGACGATCTGGTAGTTCAAATCGACTCCGTTTCGTTGACCGTAGATCACATTGACGGTCTCCTCTGTTGCCGGATGGAAATACCACCAGCCGATTCCTGCGGTGAAGGTGAGAAGCAGGATTATACAAAGTAGGCTTCGCAGAATAAAACGAAGCAGGGGGCGCTTTTTACGAGGCATTGATCAGAAGGTTATTTTTTCAAGCGGACCAGAATTCGGAGACGTGCTGCTTCGAAGTTCCCTGCGTTTTTGGAAAAGGTCCAGTCTCTCGTCTCGCCTGCGCTATTCCCTATTCCGAGATCCGCGGCGGCTCCCGACTTCCATGCGTTGACCGCAAAAACCGTCTGCTTCGCCCCGGTATTGTGGATCTGCATGCTTCCGTATCCAGCCGCTGCACCAGAGATTTCGTCGCCGGAGTCGTAAATGCGATCAGATGCGCCGGGGACCTTTGTCGGGTTACCGGGGCCGTAGTTGTTCGGCCAGAATTCAATGTTTCCTGCAATCATTTCGCCTCCAGTAAGTTTTTCCAAATTGGAAAGAATGGTCAGATTCGACAGGTTCTTTTGAAAGAAGGCTTTGGAGGCGGGTGTCGGAACGCCGATCTGAGAAATCTTGTCGGTAAAGGCGTCGCTTGATACGTAGACATATTGCAGTGGGCCATCACCCTGGCGGAGTTCCATGAAATAGGCGATCCGGTCGAATGCTCCGGTGATTTCTTTGGAGCGGTCCGTCGTGTAAGTGATCGCTGAACTGAGATTTTTAAGATCAAGGTCGTAGACAAGTTCATAGTCTTTGGCTTCTTCGATTTTTAATTCGAGGAAGTCGTAGTTGGGAACAGTTCCCGCTCGAAAAGGAGAAGCCGGAAGACCGGCTCCATTGGAGAGATTGGGCTCAGCAGTTTTGTGCCAGCCGTATCGCATTGCTGCGGGTTCTTTGATCTCAGATGAAGAAAGGTCCACGGAATCTCCGTTGATTGTGGCAGATGCGTCTCTCCATTCAGCCTGTTCCCCGATGATTTGAAAATGGGTGAGTGGCTTCCCGTCACGCGATTTCAACCCGCCGGCAGTATTGGAGAAATTGACGCGAATTTTTCCGCCTCCCGTTTCCACAGAATCGTAAACAGGGCCCGACGCAACAAGGTCGGATTTCCCGTAGTCATTCTTCAATGCCAACAAGGCGAGGCGACGTCCCACTTCCTGTTTGTTTGCGGGATGAATGTTAGAAATGTTTCCGATATCGTTGATGACGACCATTCCCGTGTTCGGAATCTCCAGGCTCTTCGATTGAGCTTCCCAGAAACGGGGGAGTATTGCCGGGTCTTCGCCTCCATACTGAAAGGGGGCAATCTGAACGTAGTAAAAAGGAAACTCACCGATGCCCCAGAGCTTCCGCCATCCGGCTACGAGAGCCTTTTTCTTCTCGTGATAGAGCATTCCTTCGGTGTGATTCGATTCACCCTGATACCAGATTGCGCCGCGCATTCCATATCCGACGAGGGGTGCCATCATTGCATTGTAGATGGCGGCAGGCTCTGTATGCTTCGTTATCGGAAGAAGGCCTGCAGGGAATTCAGGAGCCCTTGGCGCTGGTTCACCGGAGTCCAGGCTGGCCTTCGCAAGAGAGAGCCATCCTTCGGTATCTGCGATGTGCTTTTGCAGGGTTGCCCGGTAGGCGTCCGACTCCGGCATGGTTTGCAGAAGCCGAGCATGAATTTCATTGAGAGCTTCCACTTCTGCAAATCCCTCAAGGGGAGTCCATGGTTCAATGCGGGTTCCGCCCCACGAGGAATTTAACAGACCCACGGGAACACCGAGTTCTTTCTGTAAATGGCGGGCCATGAAGTAGCCGGCAGCCGTAAAATTCGGGACTGTATCGGGTGAGCAGACTTCCCAGGTAGCGGAAACGTCATCCTGTGGATAGCCATTTGTGGTCCTGCCAATTTTGACGTGTCGAATCTGTGGATGGTTCGCGGCAGCGGCTTCCTCAGTGGGATTGAGACTGCGAGCGACCGTCCACTCCATGTTTGACTGTCCTGAACACAACCAGACTTCGCCGATGAGGACATCATCAATCTCGATTGAATTCCCTGCGGAGACGGTGATTTGATAAGGGCCGCCCGCTTTCATTGCCGCGAGTTCTACTTTCCATTTTCCGAGATTGTCAGCGCTTGCTGACACCACCGCGTTTTCACCAAGCCTTATCGAAACTTTCTCTCCCGGGTCTGCCCAGCCCCAAAAAGGAATGGGAATATCCCGTTGAAGAACCATGTGGTCATTGAAAAAGCCTGGAAGTCGAACGTCCGCTTGAGCGGGGAAAGTGGCTGCGGTCAGGAGTAAGGCGAGGAAAAATCGAATGGTCATGATTCGGGTGAGTCTTGCGTGAAAGGAGATCATCAGCAAGCCCGTATGCGCGTTTCATTTGCGATGCCCGTGCACCGACCGTAGTTTGGTTTGATGAGCCATTGTTCAAGGCCAGTTTCGGATATTCAGGTGATCGAGTCTACTGCCCGGCTTCCATCATTCTGGAATGAGAATGCGGTTTTTGTAGCCAATCTCTTAGGGCTCTTTTTTGGAAATGAAGAAGAGACTCGAATGCTCGCCGAAGAAGTTGGCGAAGTTGACTCTTATGGGGGCCGGCTTCTTCCATTGTTGAATCTACTCTACGCTGGTAAAGAGAAGAATCTATTGATTCTGGAAAGGGAACCGGATCAGCACTTGCGCCGGTATTTTGAAGAAACCGCACAACTGAGCCTTCCCGAGATGACTGTTCTTCCTCATCAGGAGTATCTCGAACTGGATTCATCGGGCGTGCATCCAGTGATTGACCGCTTGCGAAGTCATTCCGCCAAAAGGATTGATGGTTATGTCACCGACGATATTCTCTGTCGCCTGGCGGATAAGACAGGCAAGCGTACTTTTTCCAGCACCGCGGGCAGTCGGCGGGGAAATAACAAGGGTTTACTTCATCATTTTTTGGAAGAGTCAGGTCTTCCGACGCCTCTCACGGAAATTGCAGAGAGCCCGGAGGAAATAGGAGGCTGTTTAGATCGCCTTGAAAGAGCGGGATTCGAATCCGCGGTAGTGAAAGCTCCGATGGGCGCGTCCGGAATCGGATTGATTAAAGTGGAAGCACTGGATGACCGCGGCAATATCAATCAAGCTGTTCCCGGGCATTTCTTTACTGAAGGACCTTGCCTGGTTCAGGGGTGGCTCAAGCCGACTCCGTCCGGTATCAAAAAAATGAGGAGCCCGAGTGTGCAGCTGTTTCTCAATGAGGATTCGGTAATCCTCTATGATATTACCGAGCAGATTCTCAGTCACGATAGCGTTCATGAAGGGAATGAGTCGCCACCGCCGTATCTGGCTGAAAATGAAGAGTGGCGTTCGGAGTTGTTGAGGCAGGCAGGGATCGCCGGAAAATGGCTGCATCAACAAGGCTATCGCGGAACTGGAAGCGCAGATTTTCTCCTGGCGGAAATGAGTGACGGCGGATTTGAAGTTTATGTCTGCGAGCTGAATGCCCGGGTGACCGGAGCAACCTACCCATCCGTGTTGGCGCATCATTTTATGCCAGACGGTTGCTGGCTATTGCGCAATTTACGTTTTACCGAGCCAATCTCCGGGAAAGAGTTACTCGAGCTTTTAAAGACCTCGCATGATCTCTATATTCCCGGCGAAAGCGAATTTGGAATCGTTCCGGTGAACTTCAATTTTGGTCAGGACGGTCTCATCCACAAAGGCCAGTTTCTTTGTCTGGCTCCCTCAGCGGGAGGAAGTAAGATGCTTCTGGCTATGGCAAAACTGGACCTTCCATGCGAGCCGGATAGAGATTAACAGATTTGATATGGCTATCGACAATACTCGTCTCCGGGAGAGGCTCATTCAATTGACGCGGGATCTCGTTCTGATAGAGAGTACCGACGATTGTCCGGAGGAGCGACGGCGTTGTTTTCAATTGCTTCGCAATCATCTGGATGAAGTCCCCGGTATTTCGATCCAGATGCTGGAGAAGAACGGTTATGAATCGCTGATCGCTTTGCCGGAGGGTGTGGAAGAGCCGATTGTCCTGCTTTGTGGACATCTTGATGTTGTTCATCACCCTGAAGCGGACAGTTACCGGTCCGAGATTCGCGACGGAAGAATTTACGGTCCCGGAGCGGGGGATATGAAGGGGCAGCTAGCGATCATGATTGAATTGATGCGGCAACTGGGACGTGAAAATTTGGGACTCTCCTGTGGTATCGCAGTCACATCTGATGAAGAGCGGGGAGGGGAGAACGGAGTGAAATTTCTGGTGGAGGAAACCGGACTTCGCTGCGGCTTTGCAGTCATTCCCGATGGAGGAGCACTGACGAATATTATCGTCGAAGAAAAAGGAATTCTGCATTTAAGCCTGACTGCAAAAGGAGTTTCGGCTCATGCGGCGAGGCCCTGGCTCGGGGTGAATGCTCTTGAGATTTTGACCCGTGACCTGGCAAAGGTGAAAGCCTCCTTTTCAGAAGGAACGCCAGAGTTCTCGGAATTCGAAGATCACTCCTCCCACTGGTTTTCGACCTGCACTCTGACGATGATTTCCACCCCGAATGACAGCCCTAACAGAATACCGGAGTCTGCCACTGCGGTACTCGATATTCGCTTTGTTCCTCCGGCAACAGCCGAAGATGTTTTGCGTGAGATCCGGGCACATTTAAGCGAAGGGGTCGATGCCATTCCCATTGTGTCCGCGGAACCAACCCATCTGGCTCCGGACGAAACCTTTGTGGAAAAGACGGAGGAAGTTACCGGGAGTAAAGCGTCATTGCTTCGTGCATCGGGAGGTAGTGATGGAAGGTTTTTCAGTGCTCAGGGGATTCCTGTGCTCCTGTCGAGGCCAGCAGTGGGAAACCTGCATGGGCGCGATGAATGGATCGATATTGATTCAATGGTGTCGTATTTCCACATTTGCCACGAATACGTTCTGAAGAAGTGTCAGGGAGATTGAAGTTTGTTCGACAACTCTTTTAACATCGATTTTTCAGGGAGCATTGAATCGTGTCCGTAGTCCCAGACCATTGCACCGGCGAGGCCGTGTTTCTTGACCTGCCGAATTCGGGGATCAATCGCGGCGGAACCGACGGGAGTGAATTCGTGGGATGATTGGGGAATCGCATCACGGCCATTCACTGCGATTTTCTTGTAGGATACGGCTCTTCTATCCCCACCAAGTTCTTTGCTGAAGAAGGGTGTTCCAACGCTGATTTTTCCGGGAGGAATTCCACCATCGATGGCGAGCTTTACCGAGCGCGCCATCCATCCCTCATATTCCTCCGGGTTCCATGGCTGATAGGACATCAAGTGAATGAGGTCGATATGGGTGTAGGCTTCAGCGGGAAGAAGCTTAGTTGGGCCAAGGGCGACAGTAACGAGTCTCTCCTCAGTTCGGAGAGCCGTCGAAAGGTCTTTGATCAGTTTTAGATAATTCGCCATTTCCAAATCGCCTTTGGGAAACTCCCAGTCCAGGTCAATTCCATCGAGAGAATGCTCTTCGCAAAATTCGAGAGTCTGTTTTACGAATCGACTGCGGTTTTCCGGTGTCGACACCGCAGATCCGAAATCGTTTGAACGGCCCCATCCTCCAATACAAAAAAGTACCTTCACTTCAGATTTCTCCTTTGCCTCTTTCCCGGCGGCCAGAAGCGCTTTCGTCATTCTTGAGAAATCGATCGAGCCATCCGGATTTGCTTTGGTCGAAAAGAGAATGAGGTGCGTGGTCCCATAGAGATTCATCTGAAAATCCTTCCCTACGCGGTAATCAGGCAGGTAAACCGTAAGCTGCCTGCCTTGAGGAATCTCCGCATTTATCGGAGCAATTGTGAGAAGAAATAGATGAAGGACAATGAAGCGGATACAGAATTTCATGAGCTTCCCGGAGTATGGAGGGGACTTGTATGCGTGGCAAGCTGGACCGCTTTGTTCGTGACGAATCTCCGGGGCTTTGCCAAATTTGAGGCTCATGAAATTCGCTTTCTTACCGGTTCTTGCTGTTTTCCTAAATTTGTCATTGTGTCCGGCTCGGGCAGCGGAGGAGCCTTATCCCTGGAAAGCTGCCGCAGCGAAAGCAAAAATCACGCCCACGGAAAATACCTGGATGGCGGGATACTCTGCGAGAAGCGGTCCTGCTGAGGGTACGCTTCAGGACCTCCATGCGAAGGCTCTGGCCATCGAGGACGCTGAGGGAGGACGCTTCGTTTTCCTTACCTTTGATCTCATCGGCATACCAAAGGAATTGCGTGTGGAAGTTGAAAAGATTGGATCCGAAAAGTTCGGACTCGAGCCCTCTTCGATTTTGATGAATGCATCCCACACTCATTCCGGACCGATGTTGCGTTTGTTCTATCCGCCGGATGGTGGGCCACCGCAGGCTTCGTATGCGAAAGTTCCGAAGGAGGAGCATGAGATGCGGGTGAAGCAGACTTTGGACTACCGAAAAATGCTTATTGGGAAAATCACCTATCTGCTGGAGCAATCGTTGAAAAACCTCAAGCCGGCGACATTGAAGTGGTCGGAGGCTCGCTGCGGTTTTGCGATGAACCGGCGCACTCCTGCTGGTCCGGGGAACTGGAAGAATTCACCTTATCCTGGTGGTCCTGTCGATCATCAGGTTCCTGTGCTCCAGGTTGTCAGTCCTGACAATGAATTGAAAGCTGTCCTTTTTGGATACGCTTGTCATGCGACGACTCTCGGGAATATGCAATACCATGGTGATTGGCCCGGGTATGCGCAGACCATCTTTGAGAACGAACACCCGGGCACCATTGCCATGTTTCTCAACGGCGCTTCTGCAGACCAGAACCCGTATCCGCGAAGAATGATCCCGTATGTGGAACGTCATGGCCGAGCAATGTCGACTTCGATTGAGGCCGCATTGAAAACTCCGGCAACCCTGCTTTCAGGTCCTGTGAAGGCCGCAATTTCCTGGCCGGAAATTGCCTACCAGAAGCCGCCATCTAAAGAGGCGCTGGAAGAAAAATCGAAATCCAAAGATCCTTATGATGCTCGTCATGCGGAGTTTCTCCTGAGTGTTCTGAAATCTACCGGCGGGTTGCCGAAAAGTTATCCGGTTCCGGTTCAGGTCGTCCGGTTTGGAGATTCATTGAGTTTGGCTGCGATCGGCGGCGAAGTGGTGGTGGATTATGCCATACGCTTGAAAAAGGAACTTGGAGAGAAGTCCGGCGGTGCTCCGGTTTGGTTTTCGGGATACAGCAATGATGTGATGACCTACATTCCCAGCAAACGCATTCTCGACGAAGGGGGCTACGAGGGTGGAGGCGCAATGCGTTATGTCAGGTCGACTGCTCATCCGGCGCCCTGGGAGCCTGACATTGAGAAAAAGTTAGTCGGAAAAGTTCATCAGTTGTTTGATCAATTGGGTAGCGGAGGGAAAAAGGGAGAATGATGAGACGCTGTTTGATATTGTGTTGTTTGGGGGTGCTGAGTTTTGTCTGCGAAGGGCAGGCTCAGACTCTTGTGGATGAAAAGTTCTACCATATTCGAAATGCAGAGCCACGGGAGTGGTCGCATTTTCCGGAGAAGGCGGAACGTCAGAGTTTGGAGATTCAATTTGATGTCGAGACTCCCGAGGTTTTCCGAGTCCTGACATTGAGGCAGAAAGGAACTAAGCAGACCTGGAGTGTTTCTCTGAACGGAAAAGGAATCGGTTCGCTACAGCGAGATCACAATCATCTCGAACACGGATTGCAGATTCCTCCCGGCCTGTTGAAGAAGGCAGGGAACGCCTTGCTTGTGGCGAGCAGTTCCGACAAGCCGGATGATATTGAAGTGGGGGATATCAAGCTGTGGGAGAATCAGTTTCCGGTCGATGATGAAAAGTCCGCGGCTTTGCAGAAAGCGCGTGGATTCAAGCGAGTCGTCCCGAAGCTAACTGGTGAAATATCTTTGAACTGTCTCGACAAGGATACCGGCCAACCGGTTCCATGCCGTTACACGGTTGTCGACAAGGATACGGGTGCTCTCGCCTTTATTGGGATTGAATCCGACGATCGAATCGCCGCGAGGGAAGGGGTGATTTATACAATCGATGGTCAGGCTACTTTTGAGGTCGACCGCGCGAAGCGATACTCGGTCTATTGTGGGAGAGGATTTGAATACAGTCTGGCGAGTGCCGAATTCTCGAACGTTCAAAACGTGAGCATGGAATTCCAGATCCAACGCGAAGTGAAAACGCCGGGTCTCGTCGCTTGCGACACCCACCTTCACACTTACGAAATGGATCGGCACGGTGACTGCACCGTGGTGGAACGTATTCTGTCAGCAGCGGGGGAAGGGGTTGAGCTGCCGGTCTCGACAGGGCATGACAAGCATGTCGATTATGCGCTGGAAGCAAAACGCATTGGTGCGGATCGCTGGCTGACTCCGGTAGTGGGATGTGAAGTGACAACTTCGCTCGGACATTTTAACAGTTTTCCGATTGAGGGGAATCCAGCACCCGCTGAGCACAAGCTTCGCGAGTGGGATCAGGTCTTCAAAAACATCTACGGGACTCCCGGGGTTCGTGTCTGCATTCTAAACCACGGTCGGGATGTCCATCGTAATTTCACGCCACTGGCTCCTGAGAATTTTGACTCGAAGAATGGGATGTTCCTGCAGGGTCGAAAGCTGCTTGCCAATGGAATGGAGATCATTAATTCCGGCGCTACCCAGACCGATCCTATGCAGTTGGTGGGTGACTGGTTTGCCCTGTTGAAAAGTGGTCACAAGATTTCGGCGGTCGGATCGAGCGACAGTCACACGGTGAATTTTGCCATTCCGGGACAGGGACGAACTTACCTGGAAGTTCCGGATGATTCAAAGGCAGGGGCTATTGATGTGGCCGCTTCGGTGGACTCCTTCGTAAAAGGAAAAACCTGGGTGAGTTTTGGTTTGCTGACGCTGCTGGATCTGGATGACAAAGAAGCCGTGGCAAAAGTTCGGGTGTTGGGTCCGTCCTGGACAACTGCCAGGCGTGTTCAAATTTTTCGCAATGGCGAACTCGTCAAGGACCTCCCGGTCAATGAAGCGGATGGAAAAAAGGCCGGCGAGAAGTTCTCGGCAAATTTCGCCATATCGGAATTAAAAGTTGAGAAGGGCGATTTTCTTTGTGCTGTTGCGACGGGGCCTGGAATTTCCGGTGCCTGGTGGCCGATGATGCCGCCGTATCAGCCCGATACTCCGGATTTGGAACCTTACGTTTTTGGGATGAGCCCGGCGGTTTGGGTGAAGTGATCAGAGAGCGATTACAAGATGGGAGAGACAGGAAATAGATCGATATTTTGGCCCGCGAAATGGTGCCTGCTTTTCTCTTTGATCCGGGGAGTATCTTTCCTTGCTGTCGCCGAAGAGCCTGAGTTGTGGTCTTTGCAGTCGGTAAACGTCTCAGCTGTTCCTGAAATTCCGGGAGAATGGCCGCTTTCGGAGATTGATCACTTTATTGCTTCGAAATGGCGGGACAAAGGGGTCGAGCCTGTTGGAGATGCGTCACCGGAAATTCTAGTCCGGCGTCTTTATTTCAATCTGACCGGTTTGCCTCCGACTCTTAAACAGATAAGTGATTTTTCAGAAACAGGATTGGAGGGAACCCTTGACCAACTTTTGGCCTCTCCGCGTTTTGGTGAAAAATGGGCGAGACACTGGCTGGATCTGGCACGCTATGCGGAGTCGAACGGAGCTGATAGAAACGTGGTTTTTGCTCATGCGTGGCGCTATCGGAACTGGGTGATTGATGCCTTCAATTCTGACCTTCCATACAATCAGTTCATTCAAGAACAGATTGCGGGGGACCTGCTTCCGGGGGCCGGGGATTCGCAACTTGTAGCGACCGGATTCCTGACATTAGGGCCTAAATCATTTCAGGAAACCAATCGGGAGAAATTTCTCATGGATATGGTGGATGAGCAGATCGATGTGATGAGTCGCTCTATTCTCGGACTGACCATCGCCTGTTCCCGTTGTCACGATCATAAGTTCGATCCGATTCCACAGGCCGACTACTACGCTCTCGCTGGTATCCTTCTAAGTAGTAAAACGCTTCATGGTCCGGGGCCGCTTTATTTTCAGAATCATCAGCACAACCAGCCTGTCCTCGCGATTGGATCAGAGAAAGAAAAATTGGATCCCGGGGTTCAGAAATGGAGGGGGGAGATTTACGGCAAAACGGTCAAAGCCATGACTCTAAGGTCAGCAGCTTATAAGATAAAGAGAACGGTCACAGGATCCCTTCGCGAAGGTGGACTGAAAAAGCCGGAAGAAGATCCTGCACTGTTGAAGATGCACAATGAATCCGAGGCGATGTATGCCGAGGCAAAAGAGTTGTTGGATCAAAGGGAGACGATGATGAAAGAGGTTCCCGCCAAACCCGGCTATGCGATGGTGATGCAGGAGTCCGGAAAGCCTGAGGATTGTCATTTGCGTGAGCGGGGCGTTCACAATGAGCATGGTGAGAAGGTTCCCAGAGGAAGACTGACAATCCCGGGTATGCCTTCGCTGGATGAAATTGGTGGTGGGAGTGGGCGCAGGGAATTGGCGGATTGGCTCGTTTCCGAAAAGAATCCCCTCACTGCCAGAGTCATGGTGAATCGCATTTGGTATCACCTTTTCGGGAGTGGCTTGGTCCGCACCGTTGACAATTTCGGGGTGACAGGTGACGAGCCGACTCATCCTGAGTTGCTCGACTACTTGGCGGAAAAATTTGTGGAAGACGATCAATGGTCTGTTAAAAAGTTGATTCGGAGAATAGTTCTTTCACGAACCTGGCAACTTGCCGGTAGTGGCGAATCAAAAGTTGGTCAGGAGCTTGATCCGGGAAATACCCTCTATTGGAGAGCGAACTTGCGAAGGCTCGATGTCGAAGCGTTTCATGATGCGGTGTTGGCAGTCAGTGGAAAATTGGATCTCAATCCACCATTGAAAGGGTCCTTGTTGGCGGATACTTTTCTTGGGAATGAGTATGGGAAACCCAGCGTCGACAGGGTTAATGTCAGGGCGGAGATGAAATCGTTCGCTCATCGTGCTGTTTATCTTCCAGTCGTGAGGAATGAAATTCCGGATCTTTACAAGCAGTTCGATTTTCCAGATGCGAACACGACAAGCGGAGCCCGGGGAGCAAGGACGATTCCCAGTCAGGCGCTTTTCCTGATGAACGACGAGTTTATCGAGGGGTGTTCGAAGGCGGCTGGAGAGATGGTTTTGACGCAAGGGTTCATGGATGACGGGAGTGCCCTTGACTGGGCGGCGCTTCAAACTGAGGGGAGGCCATTTTCCAGTGAGATTAAACGCGGCTTGGAGACTTATCTGAAGGAGCAGCGTTCCCATTTGATTGGGAAAGGGAAGTCAGCGGAAGAGGCTGAGCTTGAATCCTGGACAGACGTTTTTCAGGTCCTTTTCTCAGGGGTAGGGTTTCGCTTTCTTGAATAGACCTTTGCTATGAATGATACCGATTTTCCAGAAACTCCCCGTCGCGACTTTTTGCAGTCAACGGCGAGTGGTTTTGGCTACCTGGCATTGGCAGGTCTTCTCGGTGAATCGAGCGCGAAGGCTGCGAGTGGTGATGCGAATTCACCCTTCGCTCCAAAGCGTCCGCATTTCCCGGCGCGGGCCAAACGGGTAATTTTTCTTTGCATGAAGGGTGGGCCGTCGCACCTCGATATGTTTGATTACAAACCGAAGCTGCAGGCGGACGATGGGAAATCTTTGGGCTCGAACGAGAAGATCAAGATGCTCGGTTCGCTGTGGAATTTTAAACAGCACGGGCAGGATGGAATGTGGTTTTCCGAGTTGGTACCTAATCTCGCAGGATCTGCGGATGACATCTGCATGTTGCACGGAATGCAGACGGAGAATCCTGAGCACGCTCAGGCCCTGGATTTCCTTCATACCGGAAGCTTTCAGTTTGTTCGCCCCTCGATGGGGTCGTGGGCGGTTTACGGGCTTGGGACTGAGAACCGGGATCTACCGGGTTTTGTGACGATTAATCCTCCACATGTTCTGGGTGGAGCGAAGTATTACGGAAGCTCATTTCTGCCGGCCGCCTTTCAGGGGACACCTGTGGGAGAATACCAAAAGAATTTGAAAGATGCTCAGCTGTCCAATATGTCTCATCCGAGATTGAGTCGTGATGAACAACGAAAGCGTCTTGATTTATTGCAGACTTTGAATCGTGGAAAAGCGGCCCGGCTTCCTGAGAATCAGAGCGAGGTGGAGGCGGTGATTGAATCTTTCGAATTGGGTTTCCGGATGCAAAAAGCACTTCCGGCGGTAATGGATATCTCCGGGGAAGATCCCCGCACTTTGGGGCTTTACGGGATCGGTCAGAGCGCTTCAGATTCCTTTGGCAGGCAATGTCTCCTTGCGAGGAGAATGGCAGAGTCGGGTGTTCGGTTTATCCAGTTGAACGATGGAGATTGGGATCATCACGGTGGTCTCGCTGGCAATATGCCGAAAGCCTGTGGAAGGATCGATAAACCGATTGCCGGGTTGATTCAGGATCTCAAACAGCGTGGGCTCTTTGACGATACCTTGATCGTCTGGGGTGGTGAATTTGGTCGAACTCCGGATGATGGAACCCGGGACGGTCGCGGTCACAATGCAAAAGGATTTACGATGTTTATGGCAGGCGGTGGCGTGAAGAGGGGATTCAAATACGGTGCTACGGATGAGTACGGCCGGGAAGCTGTCGAAGGAAAAATTCATATCCATGATCTGCATGCGACCATACTGCATTTGTTAGGGTTGGATCATGAAGCCCTGACCTATAAGTGGGCGGGCAGGGATTTTCGCCTGACCGATGTTCATGGAAATGTTGCGAAAGAGGTTCTGGCATGAAGCGTTTTCTATTCCTACTGGTCGCCTCTCTTCTGTTCAATGGATCCTTCATTTATGCGGATGGATTTGATCTGGGCAGTGGAGGAATGATTGTCTTTGAGGTTGACGCGGGCGAAGTGATTCAACTTGCTGCCGCCGAACTCGCGCAGAAACTGAGTGCCACTACCGATTCGGTTTTTCTGACGGGGAATTATCAAGTCTCACCGGCTATTTTCTTAATTCGGAATCGGAAGCCGGTCGGGGCCCTTGAAAGAGACGGGTATGAGATTTCCACTTCATCCAAGACTGGTATTTCGATTACAGGAAATTCTGAGCTGGCCATTCAACATGGAGTGTGGGATTTGCTCCATCGAATCGGTTACAGACAGTATTTTCCGGGAGATGCCTGGGAGATCATTCCGGATGCGGATGAATTGAAGGTGGACATCAATGTGAAAGAGTCTCCAGCCTATGCGAGTCGAAGAATCTGGTATGGATACGGGCTATGGGAACATAACAAAGAAGCGTATCAGGACTGGGTGAAGAAGAATCGAATGGAAGGAAGCTTTTCACTCAACACCGGGCATGCCTACCATCGCTTGATCAGTTCGCAGCGGGCCGAATTCGATGCCCATCCGGAATACTATGCTCTGGTGAATGGCGAGCGGAAAAAGAGTGATCATTCAAAGCTCTGTATTTCCAATTCGGGGTTGATCGATGCGGCAAAAAGTTATGGAGTGGGATTTTTTGAGAAAAACCCTGAAGCGGACAGTGTCTCAGTTGATCCAAGTGATGGAGGAAACTGGTGTGAGTGTCAGGAATGTGTCAGCCTTGGGCCTCCCAATGACCGGGCAGTGATTCTTGCCAATGCGGTAGCGGAAGCGGTGGAGGAGAAATATGGGCCTGGAAAGTTTGTGGGAATGTATGCCTACAACTATCATTCGCAGCCGCCTTCCATTCGGGTGCATCGGAATGTGATTATCAGCGCTGCCACTGCATTCATTAAAGAGGGGATGAAGATAGATGAGATTGTCTCCGGATGGGCGGACAAAGGCGCGACCATTGGGATTCGGGAATACTACAGTGTAAATACCTGGGATCGAGATCTTCCCGGAGCAGCGCGTGGAGGTAATCTTGAGTACTTGACTGAGACTATTCCGAAGTTTCATAAAATGGGGGCAAGGTATCTATCGGCTGAGTCCAGTGATAACTGGGGCCCGAACGGCTTCGGTTATTATTTTGCCTCCCGAATGATGTGGAACCTGGATGATGTTGAAAAGCGCGAAGACATTCAGGAGGAGTTTCTTAAGAATTGTTTTGGTCCTGCGGAACTTCCGATGGCTGCGTTTTATCGACTACTCGACGGTTCTAACAAACGGGCTCGATTGGTGTATGACGACCTCCTCGCGAGAATGTTTGACGCACTGAATCAAAGCCGGGAGTTGGCAAAGGGCGATAAGCGAATTATCCGTCGAATTGACGACCTTATTCTTTATGCGCGTCACGCTGAGCTTTACGATGAGTATCGTCGGGCAGCCGGGCCGGAACGACAGAAAGCTTATGAGGCGATGATTCGTCATGCCTATCGGATGCGGGATACGTTTATGGTTCACAGCTATGCTCTCTACCGGGACGTTCACAATCGTGATAAGCAGATTGAACTTCCGGAAGATGCCTTTTGGAAGGTTCCGGAGGAAAAGAATCCGTGGAAGAACAGTGAGCGATATCCAGAAGACGAGATTGTGGCCTTTCTCAGAGAGGGCTTGGCAAATCACGAAATGGTCGAACTCGATTTTGCGGCGCGCGAGTATCAGGAGAAGAATCTGGTGGCGGCATCCAGTATCCTGAAACTGCCTGAAGTTGCGGCGGGAGTCTGCGAAGTGGGACGAGGGAAGCGTTCCTGGTTTACTTTGGTGGATAAGGTTCCCACGACCCTGGAACTGAACATTACCGGAGGTCTGATCGAACATTATCGTGACAGGGGAAACGTAAAGGTGAGGCTTTCGAAAATCGGAGGGGCCAGCGAAACCGGGGAGGAGATGACTCTGATCGCAGAAGACGACAGCGTTCCTCCTGATGGTAAAGAAAGAACGGTGAAGTTGAAACTTGAGGAGCCCGGAATCTACAGAATCGATCTGGAAGACGGTTCGGATATGACAAAAGTGACGCTGTCTCTTATACACATCTCCGAGC
>CAJXQE010000175.1 GCA_913058215.1 uncultured Verrucomicrobiales bacterium | reverse complement strand
CGAGATCAGCCTCGGTCTCGTGGGCTCGGAGATGTGTATAAGAGACAGACAGTATGCTGCGCAACGAGATTCCTCATCAGACTCCGGAAGAGGTGATTCGTGAAGAAGCGATGCGACCGGTGACACAAAGAGTGACCTTAAAAGCGGAACAGGCTGTTGATCCGACTGCTCCGATTAACCCTGTTCCTGCGATTCCAAAAACAGCGCCGATTGTTCCGGTTTCTCCGGGGATGCAGGCTTCTACATCCGGATACGCTGAAGAGCTTCCCGCGACAGAGCACCAAATTCAGGCAGAACCCGGATCAGTGGAGCCAATTACCCCTGTTCCAATGCAGGCTCAGCAGCATCCCGCATTTGAGGAATTGCCTCAGCATGAGGAACCTCAGGTAGAGATCGAGCCGGCGCCAGTCGGGGAAGAACAACATCACTCGGAAGCTCCCGGCGATGCCGATTCCCAGACCGTAATGCTCAGCAGAGAACACACTGCTCCGATTCTTGCTGCAAACCAGCCGGCATCGACTTTGCCTCCGCCGAGAATGCCGAAGCGGCGTGACGGGTAATTATTCCCGGCCTGTTGAAGAATAGCTTTTTCGACTTATGGAAAATCGCGCGACGCCACCAACTCAGGCAAAACTGATGTTTTGGATCATTTGGGCTGCCCTTGCCTTTTCGATCATCATTTACTTCGTGGTTCTGAAGACAGTGGCGACGGGCTCCGAAGAGGTTTTGGAAAAACCCGACCAGTCGATCGTTCTGGTCTTAGCTGGTGTCGGATTGCTCAGTATCGCGGTGAGTTTAGGAATTCGAATTCTGCTGGTAAATCCACGGATTGGAAAATTGGCGCCCGGTGAGATCATGAAAGTTTTCCCACACTGCATCATTTCCTGGGCATTGGCTGAAGCCGTTGGAATCTATGGACTCGTCCTGGGATTCATGGGACATCCAATCGGGTCCTATGGATTGTTCTTTGTCACCAGCTTTTGCACGATGCTTTTTCTCGCGCCGACCTTTGCGCGTTTGGTTCGAGTATTGCCTGACGCCGAGTGAGGGGCAGCAGACCGTGCAGGAGAAGGGACACGCGGGATTGTCCTCTTTCGGAGATAGAGACTACTCCAACATAAAAAAAGCCGCCCGGAATTCATCCGGACGGCTCTTCTAAAAGTCTAATCAGTATTCCAGTGTGGAAACTTCTTACTCGTCGTCGGACTTAGGAGTCCGATCGTTGAGCGTAAAGCGGAAACGATTCCGGTTACGCTTGGCGTTGGCGCGGGCTTTGCGCTTGGTCTTTTGGGTAGGGGTCTCGAAAGCACGCAGACGGCGCATTTCTTCGATGATTCCTTCGTTTTCCATCTTTCCTTTAAGGCGCTTGAGCGCACGATCGATGGATTCGCCCTTTTTAACTTCTACGTCCGGCATGGTGAGTCTTGAGTGAGTTGAATACTGAGTAATTGCTGTTGGTTGTTTTCCACCGAAGCGGAAAAGGGGGATTCTAGAGGAGGTGTGCCGCTACGTCAAGGGCTGGAACCGATTTAGATGAACGGTTTTTTTGTTAGCACTTTTTAGCATTAAAGGCCTAAAAGAGGGGCGGGAACCAGAAATGCATGTTGCTCGAGTAAGCCGTAACTTCCGTGCCAGCTCAAATACTGGGTCAACCAAACCACGAAAACGTAGGCCGCGACGACCGGAATTGCTGCGAGACGGGAGATCCACCGGGAAACCCAGATACGGGGCTGCTCCCTTTTCATAGAACGACCCACGGCCCAACCGACTAGAATTCTTGCGGGAAAAATGAAGAGAACGAATACCAGATTCGGAAGCCAGGCAACTTCATTCGGTGTCAGCTCGATTTTCAAAAGATAGAGTGGAATCGCGAAGAGAAGAGTGATGAACAGCGCCATCCAAAAGGCGAGGGGAGCTCTGCGAAAGGACTGACGGGTAGATTTGATGGAGAAAAATTCCCGAAAATTTCCGGAAACGGCGAAGTGAGTCTGGAGGAACGGCAGATAGAGAACGACAATTCCGAGGAGGATTGCCCCGAGAAGTGAGGTGATAGCCGACAGGCCGACATTGGGAATGACAGAGGCGGCCATCAGGATCAAGACGGGAATGACCAGCCAGATTGCGGCTCCGGCAAATCCCTTGAACCCCAGGTTGAGGTAATAGGAGAGCCGGAGACTCTGCGCAAAGCTGAAGATCTTATTCCAGATTCTTGCAAATTCGCCGGTTTCGCCAAGCCAGCGAATAAACCGAACCGGAGCCGGCCAGAAGAAATGCCTCAGTTTCCCTCCCCGGATACAGGCCCAGATCAGGTGAAGCGTTACTGCAATGATCAGAAAAATTAGAAAGCCTTTCAAGTTTTGAGAAGCTTTTGATCCGGCCTTGATGAGCTCGGCGTCCTGCCAATAGGTGTGGACCAGACGGATCGGAATCGACCAGAGCCAGGTGCAGAGGATGATCTTCCCGAGGACAGTTGCCTTTCCGATTCCTACAAATCCGCTGCGGATCTTTCCGGAGACCGCGACACGGCGGGAGGCTTCGAGCAGGTAACCGAGGCTGAGGAGGTTGAGAATTGGAACCGCTGAGATTACAGCGAGAGCCAGAATCAGCGCTAGAATTCCGAACAGGCCATCAAACGCTTTTGCGATGAAACGGCGAAAACCGGGTTTTGATTTTATGATCGGCTCCTTTTCAGGGAGAGGTGGCGGATCAATTTGAGTGCTTGTCGGAGGCGCGGCGAGTTCCATTAGGAATAGATTAGATGTGATTGCGCCGGATTTGGTTACAAAAAAGACCTGACAATTTCCCTGTTTTCGAGAAGATACCTCTGCGATGGGGAATCCAAGTTCCATTCTCCACCGTAGCTATTCATTGGAAAAACCCTTCTGCATATTTGTAACATGATTCGTCCCAGCTCTCTTCTTATCACTTTATTGTTTGGCACCACTGCTGCCGTAATGGCAGCTGAAGAGCCGCAAGTTAACCGGGCAATACTCGGCATGTTTCAGCCGATCAGTGATGTCGCCGATAATTCCCAGAACCCGGTGACTCAGGAGAAGGTGGATCTCGGCCGGATGCTCTACTACGAGACCCGTCTTTCCAAGGATCGCTCTGTTTCCTGTAACACCTGCCACGATCTCGCGAGTTTTGGAGATGATGGCGCTCCGGTTTCCACCGGTATCGACGGGCAAAAAGGAGGGCGTTCCGCTCCGACTGTCTACAATGCTGCTATTCATATTGCCCAGTTCTGGGATGGAAGAGCTGCTGATGTTGAAGCGCAAGCCATCGGACCGATCACCAACCCTATTGAAATGGGAATGCCGGATGAGGCCTACGTGTTGAAAGTCTTGAATTCGATTCCTGAATATGTGGAGCGTTTCAAAAAATCGTTTCCTAATCAGGAGAATCCGCTGAATTACAAAAATGTAGGCAACGCGATCGGTGCTTTTGAGCGCAAGTTGCTCACTCCTTCTCCGTTCGATACGTTTCTGAAGGGAGACGACAAGGCTCTCACCAATGAGCAAAAAGTTGGCCTGAATACTTTTATCTCAACCGGTTGTATCACTTGTCACAATGGAATGGGTATCGGTGGTCACCTCTATCAGAAGCTTGGACTCGTGAAGCCCTGGGAAACGAAAGATGCCGGACGTTTTGAGCACACGAAGAACGAAGCGGATAAGGGATTTTTCAAGGTGCCAAGTCTTCGGAACATTACCGAGACCGGCCCTTACCTCCATGATGGGTCGATGGAATCACTCGACGAGATCGTAGCAAAAATGGCTGAGTATCAGTTGGGCCGCGAACTTTCTGACGAAGATGTGAAAAGCATCGTTTCCTTTCTCGGATCCTTGAAAGGGGAAATCGACGAGGAATTCATCAAGCAGCCGAAGCTGCCTGCTGATGGCCCGGACACTCCGGCCGCTGAATAGGATAAGTAGGAATTCATCCTGAGGTCTGGATCAAACAGGTCCGGTTTCGTTTGATAGATCGATCATGCCCACGACTCCTTCGGATTATCATCAGCTGCCGGCGAATCCCTCTAAAGGGAATAAGCTCGTTATTGTCAGTTGGATTCTGACTTTGGTCGTATGGGCTCTGGTCGGTGGGATGCAGCGGATAGAGATCGCTTTGCCGGATGGCTGGGATCTCTCGTTTCTACCGATGGTCAATGCCGGGCTCAACACTGCGGTGGCGATTTCTCTGGTGCTGGCAATTCTGGTGATCAAGAAAGGTCGCGCCGATCTTCATGCGAAGTTCATGAGTCTGGCGGTTTATCTATCGCTGCTGTTTCTGATAAGCTACGTGACCTATCATATCACCAGTGGCGAAGTGAAATTCGGAGGGGAGGGGGCGATCCGGAAAGTGTATTTTTTCCTCCTGATTTCTCACATCGTTTTGGCAGGGGTCAGCTTTCCGTTTATTCTACTGAGCCTCGCCTACAGCATGTCGAACCAGTTCACGAAGCATCGCAAGATTGTGAAATGGGCGTATCCGATGTGGCTCTACGTGGCCATCACGGGACCTATCGTATATTTGATGCTGCGGCCTTACTATTGAATCGCACGGCTTGATCACTTTGGACACACTAATCCAGCGTAATTACGCCGGTCGTGAATTCTTTGTTTGGTGTGACAATCTGTGATGCGTTTGGCATTGGCAGTTACACTTCTTCCGGGCCTTTTGGGATTGGCCTTTTCCCAGGCGGAAGAATTGTCTCCGGACGACACCGCATTTTTCGAAAAGAAGATCCGCCCTATCCTGGTTGAGCACTGTTACGAATGCCATTCCGAGGCTGAAGACAAGCGCAAAGGAGGTCTTTGGCTGGATCGAAAAGCCGGCTGGGAACTGGGAGGCGACACCGGGCCTGCGATTGTCCCGGGCGAGCCGAAGAAAAGTCTCTTTCTGACAACGGTGCACTACTCGGATCCCGACCTGGAAATGCCGCCGGACGGGAAACTGCCGGACCCTGTGCTCGAGGATTTGCAGGAGTGGATTGAACGCGGGGCTCCAGATCCGAGGGACAAGGCACCGGCAGTAGTTGAAAAATCCGTGATGGATATCGAAAAGGGGCGCGAGTTCTGGGCGTTTCAGCCGCGAAAGGAAAATTTTGAAGGTCGGGCTTCGATTGACGGCTTCATTACGGCGAAACTGGAAAAGGAAGGTATTTCTCCTGCGCCGGAGGCGAGCGCCGCATCGAGGCTTCGGCGCGCTAAGGTTGATCTCACCGGGCTGCTTCCGACAATAGCCGAACAGGATGAATTTTTTGCCAACCCTACTGATGAGAAGTGGGAAGAGATGATTGATCGGTGGCTGGCGGCAGATGAGTTTGGAGAACGCTGGGGGCGTCACTGGCTGGATATCTCACGCTATGCCGATTCCAGCGGTGGTGGACGTGCGATGCCGTTTCCGAACGCCTGGAGGTTTCGCGACTATGTTATCGATTCTTTTAAAGAAGACAGACCGCTCGATGAATTGATCACCTCCCACATCGCCGGGGATCTTCTGCCCTACAAAGACCTCGCTGAGAGACAGCGAAATCTGGTTGGGTCAGGATTCATGGTGCTGGGCCCGATCAATTTCGAAAATCAAAATAAGAAGGAACTCGAATTTGAGATCGTGGACGAGCAGCTGGATACTCTCGGTCGAGCTTTCCTCGGGATGACCATCGGTTGCGCACGGTGTCATGATCATAAGTTCGATCCCATTCCGACGAGCGACTATTACGCCATGGCCGGGATCTTCATGAATACTGATTTTGTGACTCATGCCAATGTTTCGAAGTGGCATACAGAACCGGTTCCACCTACACGCGAAGCGAAGGCAGTCATTGAAGCCTATGAAACGAAAGAGAAAGATCTGAGCCAAAAAGTTGCTGACCTGAAGAAGCAACTCGCTGATTTGGGAAAGGGGGCGGGAAGCCGGTCCAGAATTGTCGCTGCCGAATCCTTGCGCGGAATTGTTCTCACCAGCAAAGATGCAAAAATAACCGGCAATTGGAAGGAATCCACCTCTGTTGGTCGCTGGGTTGGCGTGCACTATATTCACGATATGAATGAAGCCCGCGGCTCGAAGTCTGTCGTTTTTACCGCAAAGGATCCAGCGCCCGGGAAATATGAACTCCGACTGGCTTATGCGCCCGGCCCGAACAGAAACCCGACTGTGCCGGTGGAGGTCAATGTGGGCGGTGAAAAGACGACCGTGGTAGTGAATCAAAAACTCACCCCGGAGAACGATAAGCTGACCCAGACTCTCGGCGTTTTTCAAATTGCGGCTGGCGTGAGTCCCGTGGTTACAGTTTCCAACAACAGCAGGAATGCCGGCGTCGTCATTGCCAATGCGGTTCAGTGGATTTCTTTAGATGAGACGCCAGAGGAAAGAGAAAAAGTTGAGGACGATGCAACGAAAAAACTCATAACCAAACTCGAGGCGGGATTGGTCAAATCAGAGAAGAACTTGAAGTCTCTGAAGTCGTCCGCACCGGACATTCCCGTGGCGATGTCGGTTGTCGATCGTGCGGCGAAGGATATCGATGATATTGAAATTCGAATCCGTGGAGTTGAAGCAAATCGCGGTCCCAAAGTTCCAAGACGCTTCCTTCAGGTCGCGATGTGGGATGACGCGGAGATTTCGAAGAAAGCATCCGGCCGACTCGAGTTTGCCCAATGGGTTACCGATCCTAAAAATCCTCTGACAGCCCGCGTTCTGGCCAATCGGGTTTGGTTGAAGCTGATGGGTGAGGGGATTGTGAAGACACCGGACAATTTCGGAATCACAGGTCAGGCACCGACTCATCCGGAGCTTCTCGACTTTCTGGCGGGCCGTCTCATTAAATCCGGCTGGTCCAACAAGGCATTAGTGAAAGAAATTCTGCTTTCAGATGTTTACAGCATTGCTGCGGACAATCCGAAATCCAAAGGACCTGAACTGGATGTGGAAAACGATTTGTATTGGCGCGCTCACCGGCGCTCCCTCGATGCGGAGACAATGAGGGATGCCATTCTGACGCTTTCGGAATCGTTGGATAGTGCTGCGGGAGGGCCATCATTGCCCAAGGGGTTCAAGAGCGAGTTCGGACATCAGTTCACCACGAAGAAACGCAGCGTTTATGTGCCGGTTTTCCGAAATTCCGGTTACGAGATGTTCGGCGTTTTTGACTTTGCGAATCCGAATTTCACCGTGGGAAAACGCTTCCGAAGCACCATTCCAACGCAGTCCCTTTTCCTGACGAACAGCCCTTTTGTGCATCAGCACGCGGACGCTGCAGCAAGCCTTCTGCTGCAGGAACCTGCAGTGAGTGATGAGGCAAGAGTTGAACTCGCCTTTCGGAAAACTCTGGGAAGACGACCTTCGGCGAACGAATTAAAAGTGAGCTTGGACTTTCTGCGTAATGGAGGAGACACCGCAGACAAGGATGAGGCGAAAGCGTGGGCGGCATTGCAACGCTCTTTGTTTGCTTGTGTGGACTTTCGATTTTTGAGATAAGAAAAGAAGCCGCTGAAGAATGACGATGAACTGGAATACCAATACTGCTTCCCGCCGCGAATTGCTGAAGGCCTCTGCCTGTGGTTTCGGGAGTCTTGCCTTTTCCGCAATGGCTTCACCCACTCTCCCGGTCATGCCGAGAGCCAAACGGGTGATCTTCATTTATATGCAGGGTGGCCCCAGTCAGGTCGACACCTACGATTACAAGCCGGAGTTGATTAAGGCTCACGATCAGGAAGTGGAATTTCATGTGCCGCGCTCCCGTCAGGTGGAAAAGCGGAAGGTAATGAAGCCATTCTGGGATTTTCAACAATACGGGGAATGTGGGCACTATTCGTCGACGCTGTTTCCGGAAGTGGCGAAGCATATGGATGACCTCTGTTTCATTCACTCCATGCACACGGAAGGGGTCGCTCACGGTCCCGCGACACTTTTTATGCACACGGGTGCAACTAACCTTGTCCGCCCTTCGATGGGCGCCTGGATCAGTTACGGAATGGGAACGGAGAATGAGAACCTCCCCGCATTCGTGACAGTGAACCCTCCGGCGAACAAAGGCGGTCCCCGCAATTATGGAAATGCTTTTCTACCGGCCAGTCATCAGGGGACGGTGTTGGGAAAAGTGGGGAACCCGAATGCGCTGCCGGAGATCCGGAATCTGAAGAGCCCGGTTTCCGACGAAGAGGCTAAGCAACAACACGAGTTTTTGACCAAGCTGAACAGCATTCAGAAGGAGGATCAGTCGAGTCCGGCAGTGGAGGGCGCGATCAAATCTTTTGAACTTGGCTGGCGTATGCAGAATCACGCAGCTAATCTGGTAAATGTGGACCGGGAGGATAAGTCCACTCGGGAACTTTACGGGATCGGATCCGATGCGACCGACGGCTTTGGTCGCCAATGCCTAGCTGCACGACAGCTGGCCGAGTCAGGAGTTCGCTTTGTTCAAATCAGTCATTGCGACAATTCCTCAACACCAGTTTGGGATCAGCACAGCAATATGCCGAAACATGAGCAGCTGGCCAATCAGGTGGACAAGCCCATCGCGGGACTGCTCGAAGATTTGAAACGACGTGGTCTTCTGGAAGACACTCTCGTCTGGTGGGGAGCTGAATTCGGAAGGACTCCGTTTTCCCAGGGGAACAATGGTCGCGATCACAATCCGAAAGGCTTTACGACCTGGTTGGCAGGGGGCGGGGTGAAACCCGGGTTTTCCTATGGCTCGACCGACGAGTTCGGTTTTCAGGCGGTTGAGAACAAAGTTCATATGCATGACTTGCATGCCACAGTTCTGCATTTGTTGGGAATGGATCACGAGAAGCTGACCTTCAAATATGCGGGTCGGGATTTCCGCCTGACCGATGTCCATGGGCGGGTGGTGAATGAGATCTTCGCCTAAGACCTGAAGTATCTCCAAAGTCACAAGTTTTTTCACATGTTCGAGCCTGCGTCGTCGCGGGGATGTTTTTTTCCTTTAGACCGATTTGGAACTTGCGCCCGATTGGCCAACTGCTAGCATCTAAACACTATGGGAATGTTTTCAAACTTGATGGGCCGTATTTTCGGCAAAGACGAAGAAGAAGTTGCTGAAGAAGCAGCTCCAACACCAGCTCCAGAGCCAGGTGTTGAAGGTGAAGTTGCCGCAGGTGGTGAAGCCGCTGCTGCAGGAGATGCTGCACCGGAGCCTATTGAGGCGGTAGACGTTGAAGCTAAGTTGACTGAGATGGCTGCTGCCAATTCGGAAGACCTCGACTGGAGAAAATCCATTGTCGATCTGATGAAGCTTGTCGACATGGACAGCAGTTACGGTGCACGGAAAGAACTCGCTCTTGAGCTCGGCTACAGCCAGGCTGATATCGATTCCAAAGGCTCCGCTGAAATGAACATGTGGCTCCATAAAGAAGTCATGAAGCAGCTTGCAGCAAACGGCGGAAATGTTCCAGCCGACCTGCTTGACTGATTTTGCATTCGCAGAACAAATATACTATTTACCCCCCAAGCGGCTTCCTGGAAACAGGGAGCCGTTTTTTTGTAGGTCTCTCTAAAATGTAGCTGGGCGACTGCAAGTCCCCGGAGGGCGAGTGCGTACCTGGAGGCCTCACAGGGGACCCGTCAAAGAGGCCCCTATGATTGTGACAAGAGGGTTGGAAATCACCCTTTCTCATACTCTTTCAAGAATCCGATAAATTCCCGACGGTGATCTTCTTCGCCGGATAGCAGTCCAATCGCCATGTCCTGGGTGACGTAGTCCCGACCGTCGCTGATTTGAATGATCTTGTTGTATTGGGCAATCGCTCCGTTCTCAGCGTCGATGACTCCTTTGATGACGGCGACGATGTCCGTGGTATCCTCGAGTGGTTGGAGGGTCTTTTGGCCGCGTTCGAGATCGAAACTACCCGGAACCTGGCCGCCGATGGTCTTGATTCGGTTCGCCAGGGTCTGGGCGTGGGTGAGTTCTTCCACAACATCAGCAGCGAGAGCCTTCTTGATCACGTCGGACCGAACCCCGTCCAGATTTATGGATGCGGCAATGTAGTTTTGGACCGTTTCCAGCTCCATGGCATAGGCGATTTTCAAGTTGTCGATAATGTCCTGATTGGATTCATTCATAATGATATTGGGTTTGTTGGTAGTGTTGAATTCTTAGACGAAGGACTCAGCAATGGTTTACGATTTATCCTCAGGAATTGAACCTTATTTCTGGAGGGAAGGCATGTTTCCTTTTGGTTGCGTCACCAGCGGTCTCGGACGAATCTCCACGCACCTGCTAAATTGAACTTATGAAACGTCTCGACATCAAATGGGGGATCATCCTCGGCCTCGTTTACCTGGTCTGGTTACTCGCATCCTACTACCTGGGAATGCACACGGATGGAATTGTGAAAATTTGGATCGTAGTGCTGGTGAGCTTCATTTTGATTCTCTGCACTTTGATTCTTGCATTGCAGGACATCAAAACCCGGGAGGAGGCTTTAAATTTCAGAGAAGGTCTCAAGTCCGGTGCAGTAATTTCGGTGATAGGAGGTGTGATCGCAGCCTTGTCTCAGGTCATCTATTTCCAGTGGGTTCATCCGGAGTTTACGGATTTAATGGTGGAGCAGACCCGTGTTCACTATCAGAACCTGGGCGTTGCGGACGAGTTTATGTCCGAGATTCTCGAGGGGGCACGCCAGAGTTTTGGTCTGAAAAATTACATGATTCAAGCATTCGGATTTCAGTTCGTTTTCGGCACGATTTTCTCAGCGATGATCATGATCTTTCTAAGAAGCCGGCGATAAAATCCGTTCTGCCTTTCTAGAAACTCATGAGCAGACGTAGAAAAAAGGTCATCGCCGCAGTTGCGATTGTCACCCTGGTCCCGATTCTGGCCTGGTGGGGGCTTTATCACTTTGGCTTTGTTTCCCTTCCGGGTGAACCGCTGGAGCCTCCCTTCAATCTCTCCGACCGGATTGTGACGATCGATGTGGAGAAAAATTCAGACGGAGAACTGGTGGCTACTTTCGATGGATGGGAAGAGGGAGATGAAACCCTGACTGCCGAGCAATTCTACAAGGAGATCTACAATAGAAAGCGGGGGCAATCTGCTTTGTATCGATGGCTCGATGTGACTTCAACGGCCGGACTTCTCTGGATCCTTTTCGGGTTCGCCGGACAGGCGGTATTCATGGGGCGAATGATCGTCCAGTGGCAGGCAAGCGAGAAAGCAAAACGCTCCGTGGTTCCCCCTGTATTTTGGTGGATGAGCCTTCTTGGTTCCACCATGCTGATGATTTACTTCGTCTGGCGAAAAGAACCTGTCGGGTTCCTCGGGCAGAGCACCGGGTGGTTTATCTACATCCGTAACCTCTGGCTGATCCACGGTCAAAAATAGCAGGGCAGGGGCCTCCGCATTTTTCCGCGGAAAAAGGTTGTCTATTCTCTGCCTGATAGCGCAGTATTCCCAGCATGAAGCGATTTTTCCTGCTGCTGTCTGCTATTACGTTTTTAAGTCTGTTTACCACCGGGTGCCAGAGCCCCTGGAAGTGGTATTCCGATCATGAGGGCCCCTCTTACGGACCGCCGCCACATCGTCATCCCAGTCATGGATACGGAGTCTATGGGAATCGTAAGCAGCTGAGGAAAGAAGCAGGTGGCTTGTATAAAAATCCACGACATCATCAGCGGGGATAGACTGGGTTTTTCCAGAATCTGAAATGCCAGTGGCGTCAGGATGTTTTCGATGAAACATCCGCCCGCGCTGAGCATTAAGGAGAACGGTCCGTGAATCCGGACCGGTTTGAGACAAGATCGGCTCGCAATGGATCGGTGGTTTCGGCTACCGTTCTGATATGCGGGCCTTTTTGTTTTTAGTTCTGATAGTCTCCACGGGAGTTACCTTTGCAGCACCTTTAAAATCCGGATTCGCCGAACGCGATATCTCCCCTGATATTGGAATGGAACGCCCCGGCGGTTATTCCAAAGGCTATCATCAGAAGTTTCACGACGCCTGCAAAGCGCGAGTGGCTGTCTTTGACGACGGCGAGAATGCAACGGCTCTTGTCGGTCTCGATGCTCTGTTCGTGATGGAGGCGGAAGTGGCTGAGGTCCGGAAGCGTGTGGCCGCAGCAACAGGGATTCCGGAAAACGCTATCATGATCGGCGCTTCTCATTCCCATTCATCGGGTCCAACCGGAATGGTGAAGCAGGGAGAATATGATCATGCCAGTAAATTGATCCAGGAATTGGCCTACGAGGAATCCTCTGCTGCCGATCCCGTCTATTTGAAGCGCATGGTCGACGGGATTGTCGAAGGCATTACCGAGGCCTGGGAGAAGCGTAGCGAATTGAAGGTTGGGTTTGGAAGAGGTGAGGAAGGGGATGTCAGCTTCAATCGTCGCTGGAGGATGAAGAATGGGCTGACATACACTCATCCGCGATATGGAAATCCCGATACGATTGAACCAGCCGGTCCCATCGATCCGGAAGTGGGAGTGATCGGAGCGTGGAATGAAGAGGGAACGCTTGAAGGCGTAGTCGTAAATTTTGCCTGCCATGCGACGACAAGTCCCCGGGGCATATCGGCAAACTGGCCCTGGGCGCTGGAAAAAGTGATCCGGGGAACTTTCGGTGAAGATGTCGTGGTCGTATTTCTGAACGGGAACTCAGGCGACGTGACGCAGGTGGACAATGCCTCTCCTTTTCGTCGAATGTCAGGGGAAACCGATGCGCTACGCGTAGGCGGAAGCGTCGGCGCAGAGGCGGTGAAAGTTTTGCTGAACATTCCGCCCGCTGCTCGAAAGAGCGATTTCTCGGTCGGAGTGCAGCAGGAGTTCTTAAAAATCCCCAGAAGAAAACCATCCGCTGAACGGCTCAAAGAGTCGCTTGAAATGGTAAAAGAGAAACCGAAGGAGGCGACCGCGATTGCAGACTGGGTTTGGGCGAAAGAAATCGTGATGCTGGATGCTTTGATTCAAAAAGAACCAGTGCGCGATGTTGAGGTGCAGGCGATCAAGGTGGGGCCCGCGGTATTTATCAGTAACCCGGCTGAGTATTTCTGTGAATTCGGATTGCAGCAAAAGGAAGGTGCTGAATTTCCATTTACCTGGCCGGTCAGTCTGGCGAATGGTTGTGTTGGATATGTTCCCACCAGTGAAGCCTTAGGCCCCAAGGGAGGCGGATACGAAACCCGCCTCACTGCATACAGCAATCTGATTCCGGAGGCTGGTGATCAGATTCGGGACAAGGGAATTCAGCTCGCCAATAAGATGAAACCGGATCCAGTGCCAGAGGGAACACCGGCGGGGGAGTTCACTGGACAGGGTTGGATCTACGGCAGCAATCCTCCCGAGCTCGAGTGATAGCAGTAGGAGATCTCCAATTTTCACCAATCGTCTGGCAATTTTGAAAGGCTCAATGTTCGAGTCAGTAGGAACCAAGGTAGAGTCGATCTTCAGTCGACTCCGGGCGGAGTTTAGAATATCCTGGCACTCCACCCGTATGAGTTCGCGCTTCAAATCTGTTCTGTGTTTCACTGCGACGCTGTTCTTGGCAACGACAGTGGGGTATAGCGAAAAGCAATATGGGTGGCTGTTTTCAGTGACTGATGAAGGCAAGCCGGTGCTTCAATTTAAAGTGGATCGCAAAGCCTCCGCTGAGGAACGAGATTATTCGCTCGAAAGCCTGAAAACCGCTCTGGCGGAATACCGGGAGGCTGACACCCAGGAGCATCTGAAGGGATTGAGTCTGTTCGAGTTCTTGAAGAGCCCCAAAATTCAAAAGGAATTATTCCAGCATTACAAAAAGAATCACCCTGAGTTATTGGCGGCAGCGATGAAGTCAGGAGGGAACATGCACAATCCCAAAGTAATCCCCTTGAGAAAAGAATTACTGACCGCGCTTCGAAATACTCCCACTTTCCTCGAAATGAAGCGATTGCTCTCGGAAGTTGATCTTCAAATCAAAGACACCTCTTTTGAGAAATTTTGGATTGAGAAGGACGATAAGGGGGCGTTTTTGCGATTCTTCTTCTTCCTGTGGGTCGAGTTGGAAGAGTCAGAAGCAGAGGCCAAGGATGATGAGTAAGAATCTGTCCAGGCCGGAGCCCATCGACAAATCTTACCGTTGGGAAGGACTCATCTTCAACGGAGTCTGTATTCTCTATTTCATTTTCCTTTCTCCAAAAATCGCAAAGGTCGCTTCATCTGCGATGAGGGATCCGGATGCCCGGCCAATCTGGCTCGGGATAATCCTGATTGTCATTACTCTGCTCGAAATCTACGCGCTACCTGTGAAAATGCGCTTTGTGCGATGGGCCATTCGGAAACATGGGGACAAAGGGAACAGCGGAATGGTGCTTTGGATGTTCCACGCCGTATTATCCATCATCATCCTGTTCACGATTGCCGGCTCGTTCGGGCTGAAAATCGGAAGCGGAGAAGGGGAGACGGACATTCCCTGGTGGATGAGTCTGTTGCTGGTCGCGACCGTCATCAAGGAACTCGCATTCCTGATGTTCATGCTGGGGTCGGGAGACGATCTACCTAAAGGAAAATATGAACGACCGAGCGTAAAGGAAAGACTGATCGACCTCGTTCTGGTGATCTACGCCTGTCTCGGCTACACCGTGATCTGGGGATCCATCACCATTGGACTGTCGATGGAGCGTCAGAATACCCCGATGTACATTATCAATCTGTTCGTGGCGGGGCTTCTTTTCCTGGTTTTCTACCTGCCGCTGCGGATTCCCTACCTGATCGAGGAGAGAGCGCAGATCAAATCCGGCTCTGACGAACTGAGATTCTGCGGATCGATTCTTGCTGTGATGATTCCGGCGATCTGGGTGCTGAGTTAGAATGCGATTCGTCGGATTTTGCGGAAAAATCCAGTTGCCCGTGATGGGAACCTGTACTACAATCCCGCTCGCCCGGTAGTCGGGCGCATACATTGGAATGGGGCATTAGCTCAGTTGGTAGAGCACCTGCATGGCATGCAGGGGGTCAACGGTTCAAATCCGTTATGCTCCACCATTCCTTTGAACAGAAGGTCAGCGCTCAGGCAGCATCCCATTTCCGGCTGACTTCGGGGGTCTCCACCAAAGATTGGGGACAGTTCTATTTTTAACGGGTCTCCACCAAAGATTGGGGACAGTTCTATTTTTAACCGCATTCGGCGATGA
>CAJXQE010000174.1 GCA_913058215.1 uncultured Verrucomicrobiales bacterium | reverse complement strand
CTACACTATCCTCTTCGTCGGCAGCGTCAGATGTGTATAAGAGACAGATGTTGTGTTTCGCGTTCACCGCTTCGCGAAAACCCGGGCGTGCCACCTGAGCCGATGCCGGTTGGAAAAACACAACATCCGCAGTGATTGCCGTGCCCGTTTTTCCTCCCCGAACCAAAAGGGTGTCTTGTGGATTGAGTTCATGAACACCCGCATCATAGAGCCCACTCCAAAGTGATTTTTCTTCCACTTTCCCGGTACCATCTGCCAGCAATTGTTGATTCACTTTCGCGATCTCGACTTCACCAGTCTTCCGGCGCAACACATAGCGGGCGTCTTCCGTGTGCGAGCTGTGGCCCGCGCCCCAGCTCAGCCATACCCGGTAGCTACCTGAAACATTCGGGTGATAAATCAGATTGTCTTTGCCCTCAGTTCGCGTCCACCAAGTATAACCTTCACCGCTGAGATTCGGTTCCGGCCCGCCGGGTTTGAGGCCGTGACCGCGCTTTTCTTCCAGCAGCTCAGCCTCAGCGTCATCAATCGCTACAACAGCTCCGCTGGAAACGGGAATGAATTTCGCGAGACGGAGCTTCAGATCATTTTCTTCGGCCTTCACTGAAGTGAGCCGCTTCCGGGCCGGTTCGGCGAGTGGCATTTTGGTGTCGCCGTGATTAACCCCTGCAAAAATCGCCTGCATGGCATAGTAATCCTTCTGCGAAATGGGATCGAATTTGTGATTGTGGCATCGGGCGCAGCCGGTTGTGAGTCCGAGAAAAGCGGTGCCGGTGGTGTTGATCATGTCATCGAGCTCATTCATTCGTTGCATGATCCGGAGCGCCGGATCCTGGCCTTTCACCTGGTCCCATGGGCCTGCTACGAGAAAGCCGGGACCCACCGGAGATTCCAAGGAATCACCGGCGATCTGCTCGCGGACAAATTCGTCATACGGTTTGTCAGAGTTGAACGCCTCAATAACCCAATCGCGATAAGGCCACGCCGTGGGGCGTTCGCGATTCATTTCAAAGCCGTGTGTTTCGCCGAATCGCACCAAATCCAACCAGTGACTCGCCCAACGCTCACCGTAGTGTTGGCTGTCGAGAGTTTTTTCCACAAGCCGCGCCCAGCCATCCGGTTTTTTGTCCGCAAGAAAAACGTCGACCTCTTCTGGTGTCGGCGGCAAGCCTAACATGACCAAATACAGTCTCCGAATCAAGGTGCGGCGGTCTGCACCCGGCGATTGAGCGAGTCCGTTCTCTGTGAGTTTATTTAGAATGAACCCATCAATCGAATCCGCGGCATCCGATTTTTTTACCGGAAGGAACGACCAATGTTTTAACTCCACTTTCTCTTTTGCCGGGCCATAGCTTTCGGGAGTTTTGGCGCCTTCGCGAATCCACGTTTCCAGAAGCTCGATTTCACTTGTCGACAGCTTCTCTGCTTTCGGTGGCATTTCGTAGCCGGACTCTTCATGTTTGATCGCTTTGATCAAAAAGCTTTCGGCCGGCTTTCCGGGCACGACCGCTACTTCGCCGATGTCTCCGCCATTCAAGAGAGATGACAAGCGATCCAGCCGGAGTTTGCCCTTCTGCTTATTCTCTCCATGGCATTCAAAGCAATTCGATTTAAGAATAGGCTCGATCTCCGATTCAAAGTCGACGGCGAATGAACGCACGTAGGGGAGCGCGAATAATAGGAAGACGATAAGCCTGAAAAAATACTTCATCAACAACTGCCGAAGTGCGGAGGGTATTCTGTTAACATGCAGACGTCCGGAATGCACGCTACGCAAAAGAGGTGATTAATCCCCGGCTCATGGTCGTTTCATGGAAAACGGTAGACTATCGCGATCCGGGTCAAATCTCCTGTACCCGAATTTTCTACTTCCTTCCGGTTCAAGCCAAAATATTTTTCGGCCGGTTTCATTTCTGAAAGGCGAAGATTAAAACCCGGTGTTCGGATACCAGCGGCTGTAGTGATTTTCGCCCATGCGGGTCAGCGGGATTTGAACCGGTTTGAATAGGAGCGATCCATCCATAACTTTCTCGCGGTGCCCCAGCTTTGAAACCAATGGCCAGTAGGGTGCTTTTCCTTTCGCCCAGTTTACGAACTGATTTGGATCCCATACGGCAATTCCGTCAGCTCCCTGTTCATAGTCGCGTGCCACGCTTTTCAACAGCTCCGCTGCGCTGTTCATCTTCCAACCGACGTAGAATGGATGGATTTTCACATCCTTTCCCTCGGTGATCTTCGCGTAGTAGGAAGTGTCCCCCGATTTTGTTTTTTGACCACTGGTGTAGTAGGCAAACCAGGCAATTCCGATTTGATCGATCAGTTGTTCCTCAATCCACTTCCTCACGTCGAGACCGAATTTTTGATTGTCGGCTTCGGTGGCGAATGTGGTCACGGCAAATTTCGATCTCTGATTCGGATTCTTCTTTTTAGAATCGAATTCATTCAAAAGTTCCCGGACCTTTCTAAAGAACCCTGTAATGATCTCCCCTCGCATCTCGAAAACGCGATGATCGTCCTCAGGAAGCTCTCGCGGGTCGACTCCGAATTTTTCGATGAATCGTTTGCTGAATGGTTCTTCCCAAAGCATCAGCGGCAGCCCCCTGTGAAACATGAACCCCAGCCCGTCAGGATCTCTCTCTAACACTTCGCGATATACTTCGATGAGATGGTCCTGCACCTCTTCCGCCGCATAGCTAAGGTGCATCGTCGGTGTTCCGTCGTAGTCGACACAACGCCACTCGGGATGCGCCTCGTAGAAATCGCTCATGAAAAATTCTTCCCAGGGCGGAGCGCCTTTCCAGCCTGCGGCACGGAGGCAGATCAATATTTCAGCATCCTGGGCATGGGCCTCTTCGACTGCGACTTTCAGCGGGTCGATCCCCTGCGAATGCAGATGCCTGACGGATTCAACATATTCGCGATCCACTGATCTCGGAAAGGTATCGAGATGACCACCCATCAAATTGCCAACCTTGCCCGGATGATGCACCAGATCCGCGCCGCCCACCTGGAACCACCAGGTTTTGAAGTCGCTGTTCCGGTAGTTGGCAAATGTCGCCGCCAGGTCAGCGCGATTCTGTGGCCGAAATGGGTGAATCCAGGTGTAGCCATCGAAAGTCGCCACCGAGGTTCTGCTTTTCTTTTGCGCTCGATCCATTTTTACTGAAGCGATTTCCTCCTCAGTCAGCGGAATGGTTTTTACGAAATGAAGCCGGGCTGGCATTTCATAGACAGTTGAGAATTCCAGGTCGTTCCCGGTCAGGTCAGCCACACCGAGGAAGACCTCCTCAAGCACATCCCTCCGTCGCGGTGATGCGAGATCGAGTCGGTTCGTCATCCGGGTGAAGGCAGGATCACCGGAAAATTTTGCTTCGATCAGATTCGGGGCCGGACGCACCAGGTCGGTAATCGTGCTGATCCCGAGATAAACGGCATGCCAGCCTTCTTGGTCCAGTTTCAAAGTCAGATCAGGGGCCGAAGACTCGCGCCCGACGGAAAGGCAATTGCCGGAAAAATTTGCTGTTTCGTAATCGAATACCTTCCATTTGTCATGCTCACGGCGCTGTGACAGAGCGCTGGCAGGAGTGCAGAGTGTCATGTCGGTGACGAGCTTTGCATCCGGAAAGTTCTGCCATTGCTCGGCGTGGACTCGCGGTATCTGTTCCCCCGGAGGACGTTTCACGGCTTGCGTGCTGACTGTAAAGCCATCGAATCCGATGTCTGCTTCCTTGCTCCGGATGACACCGCCGACGACGAAGTAGCCCGGACCGGAGTGCTCGACGATGAGTTTGTGAATAAGGGGAACCCTCTTGCCGTCAACCAGTGCAGTGACATCGATCTCCGCCTCTGCCCGCTTCGAGCCGGCCGCCACTTTGGGAACACCTGCCCCCAATCTCCTTCCCGCGATATCATAAAAACTGAAGCGAACTTTTCCGTTGATCACGGAAGTTCCAGTCACTCGGAATACCACCCTCGAAACTTTCGCAGCAAGAGTTGTATTGTCAGGGTCGACGAAACGGAAAATCAATTGATCGGCCCGCGCGTCGGCACAATCGACAATCGAACTGGGATCGTAGAAATCCACAGACCCCGCCGGACTCTCAATCAAAAGTCCGACTGATTCCGGAAGCGGCGCCACAGTCGTATCCGCTGCCAGAGGCGTCACAAATCCCGTGAAGGGAACAGGGAATTGAGCAACCCGCCCCTGTATCCCAGCGCTCGTCCCGGGAGGCGGATTGGAAACGTAGTCTTCAAAACGGATTCTCGTAATCTCTTTCCCGGTGCCACTCAAAGGCGAGGCGGAAGGGTTCATGGCAACCTTCAACTCAAGTTTGGACTTCGGATTGGCGGCCCTCTGCCCGACTTCTTTTTTCAGCAATGGGATCAAATTGTCGGCGACGATTTTTTGACCGCGCTCATTTGGGTGAATCCCGTCGAGAAGTAGCTCATCGACACTTTGCCCCCCTTTTGAGCCGTGTGATTCGAACAATTGATAAACATCCACGAGAGGCAGGTTTTTCTCTTTTGCCAGATCACGCACTTTCCCGGCATAGTTTTTCAAAAAAGTATTGAAGCCGTCTTCATCGCCGGGGTCATACGGCGGTTTGCCATAGATCTCGCGCATCTTCTTGTTCCAGCGCAGAGGATTCGGTGTCATTAAGATGGTTACGGCTCCGTCTCTGCTTAGCGTTTCGACGAAATGCCTCAGGTTCAATTCATAATCCGCCAACGATACCCGGGATTCCTTTGCCGGCGGATTCTTCCAAACATCGATCGCAGCGTCGTTGATGCCGAACTGGATGATGACAAGGTCCGGGTTGTGCGCCCGGACATCAGATTCAAAACGCGCCTTTGCGTGGTCTGTATTGTGACCACCGACACCTGCATTGATCACCTCAATACCAGCGATCCCTTCTTCCAGAATTTTCGAATAGACCCGCAACTCCCCCCGGGTCGCCGTAGTCGAATCACCAAAGGTCACGACTACATTTTTACTATCAGCGCTCGTTGCGGTACTCGCCAAAAATGACAGAGCGGCAAGGACTCGTAGGAATGTCAGGTCCAATTTCCTCATATTGTTTAAAGTCCGTTTCCCTTCAGCGGATAGCCCGTCTCTTTAGCCCAACGCAACCACGCTTGCTCCATACGCCGGGCTTGATTGGGGTGCTTTTTGATGACATCCATCGTTTCGGTTCGGTCTACTTTGAGATTGTAAAGTTCCCACTTTCGCGCCGTCGTTCCCCATACCATTTTCCACTTCCCCTGACGCACCGCGCGGTTGCCGTAGAGTCCCCAAAAGTGATATCGGGAATTGCTCGCTTCCGATGGAGCTTCTCCCTTCAGCACCGAAACAAAACTCTCGCCTTCCGGCTTCAGAACATCCACGCCGTTCCGCTGATTTGGGTATTCGGCTCCACTCAGCTCGGTAAATGTCGGCATGAAATCAACGACATGCCCGATCGCCGGGGTGATCTTTCCAGCGTCGATATGCCCCGGCCAGTGGGCAATCATTGGGGTAGCGATTCCGCCTTCGTAGGTCCACACCTTGTAACGTCGGAAAGGTGAATTCTGAACCCATCCCCATTCGGGGCCAACATAGTCGAAGGTATCGACACTTCCGGGCAACTCCTGATTGTATTCCGCGTGTTTTCGACGCTGATCTTCGTCTGAGTATCCGGCATGGGAAGCGCAGCCGCCATTGTCTGAAAGGAAAATGACGAGCGTGTTGTCAGCCACCTCGTTCCTCTCCAGCGCCGACATGACCTTGCCAATTCCTTGGTCCATTGAGTCGACCATCGCGGCATAGACTTCCATCCGCCGTTTTTCGCGATCCAGGTTTTCGACATTTTCCCAGGCTGTCATCGCGTAGTCGTAGCGGAAATCGCCGAGTTGAGGATCGTCTTCCGACAGCTTCGTAGCCGTGTCGATTAGTCCCAAATCAATCAGTCGTTTGTGCCGAGTCTTCCGAATCGCCTCATAGCCAGCGTCATAGTGCCCCTTATATTTTGCAATATCTTCCGGCTTCGCATGCAGCGGATAGTGCGGTGCCGTGTAGCAGAGGTGGATGAAAAACGGGGCATCGCCAGTCTTAGCGCCTGGAGAAAAGGCATCGATTTGTTCGATGGCATGATTCGTAAATGCATCGGTCGCGTAGAAGTCATCCGGAAATTCTGTAAGCTCACTCTGGTTGTGCAAAAATGGCAAGGGCGGTAATCCCTTGTCGAAATTGGGAAATGCTTTTGCCGGATTAAAATAATTGCAGCAGCCATTGGCGATTCCAAAATACTCGTCAAATCCGCGATCCGTCGGGCGATACACAGGGAATCCGATGTCATTCTGAGGGAAGTGCCACTTCCCGGTGAGACTGGTCTGGTATCCTACTGTTTTAAGAACCTCTGCAGTGGTGAGCATGTCAGGATGCAGGAGGCGCGCCCGGTTTCGACGTCGAGGGTGCACCCCGGTGAGCAATGTAGCCCGCGTCGTTCGACAGACTCCGCCGTTGTAAAACTGCGTGAACCGCATTCCCTCCGCGGCCAATCGATCCAAATTTGGAGTGTCAATCTCGCCACCGTAGCAACCGATATCCGAAAACCCCAAATCGTCGGCTAAGATCAGAATGATGTTCGGCCTGAGTGGAACATCCCCCTTATTCTTCGTTCCTTCTGAATCTGCTGCGGATACGTAAACGCTCAGAGCTACCTGAAAGAGAAGGGGGCAGAGCAGCCAACTGATTGGGAATTGCTTTATCAAGGGATTTGTCGGCTCGTCGGTTGTTCCGGGACTGAGGGGGGATTGATCCCTTTGCTGCAAATGAATCACCAGCATACGCCGCCAACGGCCTCTGAACAAGCGACCCGCATGCCTTTTTACAAGGCTCAAAACAGCCCCTGTTCCTTCGAAAAAATGTGCTAGAATTTTCCCATGAAAACCAATGCCGTTTTGCTGTCTGTTTTCGCAATCTTTGCTGTCTCTCTTTCCCGGGCTGAGCCGGAAAGCGTTTATTTTGGAACGGGCGGCAAGGGTGCAAAAGGTATCTACAGCGCCACGTTCAATGCAGAGAACGGAAAGTTCACACCGTCAAAACTTGCGGCCGAAATAAAAAGCCCCGGCTTTCTCGCCATTCATCCGGATGGTGACAAACTTTACGCCGTCGCTGGTCTGGAAGGCGGATCCGGAGTTGCTGGATATAAAATTCAAGCCGACGGCTCGCTCGAAAAATGCTGTGAGATGGTGAATCCGGACGGAGGAGGCGCGCATATCGCCATTCATCCTTCGGGCAAATTTTTACTGACTGCTCAATACGGCGGAGGATCCACTGCGCTGTTTCCGCTCGATGCTAATGGCAAGCTTGGCGAACCAACAGTGACAGAGCACGAAGGCGGTTCGGGTGTGGTCGACAAACGTCAGGACTCTCCTCATCCTCACTACTGCGGCTTTTCGCCAGATGGAAAATTCGCTTTGGTGCCGGATTTGGGATTGGACCAATTCGTGATCTACAAAATCGATCTCGATAAACCGGCTATCACCAAACACGGCGTCGGACAATCCATCGCCGGTGGCGGCCCGCGTCACATGAAGTTTTCTCCGGATGGCAAATTCATCTATTTGCTCAACGAGCTCTCCCTTTCTGTGACCACCTTCGCGTGGGATGCTGAAGCAGGAACAGCGACGGCTTTGACGACGACTCAGGCGATCAGCGATGAAACGAAAGCCGCGGAGACCTTCAACTCATCGGCGGAGATCCTGGTTTCACCTGACGGGAAGTTCGTTTATTCGTCGAACCGCGGGCACGACTCCGTTTCCGTTTACCAGGCTGATCTTGCGACTGGAAAGCTTGAGGTGGTTCAAGTGCAGCCCATCCGCGGGGCGTTCCCACGCAATATTAATTTCGATCTGACATCGACCTGGTTGCTCGCAGCCGGGGCTGATTCCCATACGGTCGCGGCTCACAAAATCGATCCTGAAACGGGCAAGCTGACCTATCACCGTGGCGCGGTGATTCAAGTGCCCGCTCCGATCTGTATCTTGTTCAAGAAGTGATTGCTCAAAATGCCGGGAGGCTGCCGGACTTGAGTTTCCGGCGCCTTGGTTTTTGAGTTTTATCGATTCATCTTGTCTCTGGCTCTTCTTCGTTGGTCTCACTAGCAGTTCTCGTATGAACCCGGAATTGTCCGATTGCCTGCGTTTTGGTGCTTTCCACAGTTCCTCATCAGCTTCTGAAGCTCTTGCACAGCTTGTGCAGTCCTTTTGATCGAATCGCAGTCAACAAAATGCAGCTTTGACGGTCACTAAAATTCTCATCACCCCACTTCTGTTTGCAAAACCCTCGTGCCACCTATAAGGTAAGGTGACGATTCCGACTCATTATAGGTCTAGAGTTCTGGGATTCGTAATGCTCTGAGGTGAGAGCATTTTTCGTAGGTTGCGACGATCAGTGCAACATTTTTTCATGCGTCCGGCATGCAGAGATCGATGTCACCGGACTCTGAAACTATGAAATCCAGTACCCTTTCGGGAGCTGAGTCTTCGCGACTCGTCACCTCCGCCCCTAATTTAAACGTATCCTCTGGAGTATTGCCGGAGATTTTTGAGATCCCTGAAAAGCCTCCCATCAAAAGGGGTGAAACCAAAATTACGACGGCTCTTTTGCTGGCTGCTGGAACCGGATCACGGCTGCAACCTTTGACCAAATCGGCGCCAAAATGCCTCACTGAGGTGAATGAGATTTCCATTCTGGAAAGACTCGTCGTGAATCTCAAAAAGCAGGGTTTTAAACGGCTCATTGTTGTCATCGGACACCTGGGAAGTCAGATTCAAGAGTTCTTAAATTCCCATGCCGCTGATTTGAAAATCGATTATGTTTTGAATCCCGTCTACGCAACAACGAACAATCTGTATTCATTGTGGTTGGCTCGACAGGAAATTACAGAGCCGTTTATTCTCGTGGAGAGCGATTTGGTCTTCAATGATGAGCTGCTCGAAGGCATGCTCTACCCTGACCGCATGGCCATCTCGATAATGCTCCCCTGGATGAACGGGACCACTGTTGAACTTGATTCTACCAACAGGGTGACGGCGTTTCGGGAAGGTAGCTACACTTCGAACACGGAAAGTCAGTACAAAACCGTTAATATTTATAGTCTGTCGGTCGCCTCCTGGAAGAAAGTGGAGAAAAGGTTGAGCCACTATGTGACTGCCGACAAACTGGGCGATTACTACGAAGTCGTATTCGCCGAAATGATTGCCGAGGGCACTCTTTCATTCAATGGAATCTTCTTCGACAATGATCTCTGGTATGAAATCGATACGGGTGAAGATTTGATCGAAGCCGAGAATCTCTTCTCACAGACACCCGGTCGCCATTCTGATTGCTCGACCAATCTTTACGCCATTCAGAACTAAAAGGATGGCTACTCCTGCAGGAAACGTCGTTTACCGCAATCTGGCCAATGCGGCTTCGATTCTCGGCGTCCTTCCGATGGCTTTCATTTTCATAGAGGACGGATATCGATTTTTGATTCCGTTTCTCCTCTTTAATAACATTATGGACGACCTCGATGGCGTTCTCGCAGGGAAATTGAAGATTCGCAGCCTCCTTGGTGCGAATCTGGACAATGTCTGCGACACTGTTGTCCATGTGACTCTGATTCTGGTTGTCTGTGCACGTTATGAAGGATTTGTCCTCGGTGCGGGAATGGTTGCCGCGACCGCCATTATCATCCGGCTGACCTCCAGGCTCGACCCGGCTGCAACGAAGGGGATTGGCTCCCCAACCAATGAACTGATCCGACATGTTCTGTTCGTCCTCCTGTTGACAGGTCATTTCGAAGTCTCGCCCGGAATCTATTTGATCATTCTTTCGATTCTTCACGCGGTCTCCATGTTGGCTCCCTTCACCTTGCCATTTTTGATCCGTGGAATGGCGAAATCCGTCACCGCAGTGGCCCTGGTCAATGTCGCTCTGATAACGGCATGGCTGGTACCAGCGCTCACCCCGTATATTGCAGCCGCTTTCTTTTCCACTTACTTGTATTCATTCGCAGTGGGTGTCTATCGATGGCCGAGGCAGGGTTCGGCGGCGTAGGGAAAGAGCCTCATTGACCACTTTATCCCGTCAGGGCACTCGAGCGATTGCACGAACGGATAGGGTTGGTTTGGTAAAGCGCCCTGTTGCTTCGTTTCATTCCGTTTCGATCCACACGGCCATATTTCGGGAGACATGAAGCGATTCTACCTTGGGCCCCTATGATGCATCCAAACCTTCTACTGGATGAACGAGGCTGGAATGGAACTGCCCAACTCATTCCTGCAAAATAACGAAACTTAACCAACTCAGAAGATTCCGGATCCACCTTTTCCAGGGCCTCCAGTGATTCATCAGTTGTTGAGGGTCCACTCAAAAATTCACATCTCAAACTCCAGTGCGATTTTCCCCTGAAAAACTGACCAGAAAACTTTCAGAAAGTGGCAAGTCGTCCGCTTCAATTAGAATCGTTTCCGCATTTGGCCCGATCGCTGGATGCCTGCTACAGCAAAGATAAGAGATATCGCACCTCCTCTTCCAACTCATCGGGATGGCTCACCGTCTCGAGGACGAGCTTTTCCAGATTGTCGCGAAGCGATTTTCGCATCCGAAATACCCGGACGCGAACGGAGGATTCCTGGAGCTCGAGCTTCGTGGCGGCTTCGCCGTAGCTCAGCCCGGTGTCGTCGGTTTGAGTGATGAAAGGCTTCAAGAGGGTGTAAATCTGCCCCCGTCCCTTTTTCTCGTGATCGTGGCCTACCTGATCCATGGCCTGATCAAAGAGTTGCCGTGCCCAGACGCGGTCGAACCCCGTATCAGATTCATCGGAACCAGAGTCATTGGTATGTAGATGGAAGCGCTCTTCGGCCTTTGGGTGATCGAAGGATAGATTGGGTACACCGCTACCACGTTTTTGAGCCTGACGCCGACGCGTATCGTCGATGATCACTTCTTTGAGTGCGATGAGGAGAAAGGAACGTAGTTTTCCTCTGGCCTGGTCGACGCTTTGCAGCAGATTGCGCCGCAAGAGTTGTTCGAAAAAAGTCTGCGTCAGATCTTCGGCATCGGTCTGGTCGTGCCCGTTCGCGCGAAGATAGAAATACAAAGGAAACCAGTAATTTCTGCAGAATTCAGCGATGGCTTTTTGAGCGTGTTCCGGCTCGGTGGCATTTCCGCGAGCAGCGGCGATGAGTGACCAGGAGGTAGGCGGGAAAGGTTGTGCTCCGGGCTTCAGTGAATCTTCGCTATCGCAGGACATGATGATGAGATTTGAGGGGGCTTTACCGCTACTTAGGCCAGACGAAAGGTTCCGGGGCCAGGTCTTCCGAGGGAAGATCCCAGACGCGGACGGTTTGAGTTTTGGAATTAGCACTGAGGCGGGAGCCTGCGCCTAGGCGGGTGCCCGCGGGATTGAAATGCAGGTAGTTCACTGGCGTAACCGGGCCGATGAGTTCATGGACCGGTTTTCGCGAATCCAGATCCCAGAGTTTGATGCGCAGATCTTCGGATCCAGTCCCGAGAATGGCCCGGGTTGGGTGATATTCGAGAGCGGTGACGGCGGCGTCGTGCCCGCGGAAGGTAGCCACCTCTTCCAGAGTGGAGGAGTCGTGGATCCGAATGCGTCCGTCGCCGCAGCCCAAGGCAAAAGTCGCGCCGTCGGGCGCCGCATCCAGACTCGTGATACCGTGAGGCGAGAGGATCGAAATCAGCTGATTGCCGTCGAAATCCCGCACGGTGATGTGGTGCTGTTTGCCTCCTTTCGTATTTGTTTCATGGATAGTGAGAAACCGGTCGTCATTGGGGCCGATAAAGGCGAGTTCGATGATTTTCCCGCCCAGGGGGCGCATGTTGAATTTGTGCAGTATCCGGCCGGAATCAAAGTCGTAGATTCGGCTGGAGAAATCGAAGTGCGCCAGTAGCTGCTGGCCATCTTCAGAGAAATCCATGGGGGCGGTACTTCCCTTCCGGAGGGCTGATTCTTCGGCGGTGACGCTGGAGAAGGCACCGTCCTGATCCCGAAAAAAGAGCAGTTGGGGATTGAGCATGACCACCCGGGTTCCGTCGCGGTTCGCTTCGATAGTCGACTCCCCGGGGCCGGGGAATTTCTGCTGCTCCTCAAGCAGTGGTGTCTGAGGCAGGGCGAACTGCGTTTGCCCCAATGCCGGCAACCAAACCCGGTCGCGAACCGAGAACGCGAAATCCAGGGGGCGAACGCTTTTCCGCCATTCCGCGTGAACTTTGGCAGGGAAGGCCTGCCAGACTTTGGCGCCAGTCATTTTCCCGCGTGGCGAGCTGTCGAGCGCGACAAGGAGTCCTGTCTCCTGCGAGTATGCTGATTCGACAGAAACGCCAGCCATGCCCTGAAATGACTTTTGGACGATGCGTCGTTCCGAATCGATCTGGCTTCCGATTGCGATACCCAGGAACTCCCCCAGGGCGTTTTGGCCAAAGGCGATGACCGTTTCATGCGGCGCAGCGGACAAGAACACCCTGCCCCTGAGCAACTCAGTCTCCAGGCTCCAGAGCCGCTTCGAATCGGAGATTCGAAATTGATGAATCGCGCCGTCTTCGCTCATTGAGACAAAGCGATCTTCCTGATCGGAAAAAGCGGCGCTTTGGCCGAAACCCTTCGCGGAGTATACCGTTGGCTTCCCGTTGAGCGAATCCATCAAGAGGGTTAGCCCGCCATATCGCTCGGCAAAGATTGTCTTTCCGGATGGAGAAAAATTGGCATTTTTCAGCGGAGGCCAGTCCTTGAAATGTTCCACAATCTGCCCACCCGGAATGGCACGAAGTTCGACCCGGTTTCCGGAGAGGCCGAGCATAATCTGACTCCCATCCGCAGAGAAAGAGACGGAGCTCCATTTGAAGCGTCGGCCGGGATTTAAATTCCAGGTTTCACGGATTTCGCCCGAAGGCACGTCACAAAGAACCAGTTTTGAAGCATCCGCCAGAGCCAACAAGGTGCCGTCGTTGGAGAAGGCCATTCCCCCGGCCACTTGCGGCCCAAGCCCCGCGATGAAGTGCTTCAATTTTTCCCCGGTACGGGCATCCAGCAGAGTGACGCCGCCCTCTGAGTCCGTCAGAGCAAAGAGACCCGGCATTGCGCGACTGGCCGCCACCGCGATGAACCGCCCATGATCGGCGTGAATCGTCGCGATCGAGTTGTCGGCTTTGGAATTGAGGTAATCCCACTCCTGATTGCGAAACTCTTTCGGGCAGGCTTCAAGATGCGCAGACATCTCAGTGAAACGGCGTTGCCGATAGCTTGAGTCAGCCAGGGTCAGTTTTGCTTCCGCAAGATTGGTGACCGCTACTTGTTCCTTTTCCTTGAGATTGATCGTAAATCCTACCCACAAGGCGAGGATGATCGCCATCAGTGCCGATGCGGTGATTGAGATCCCTTTGTTGCGCAACATCCAGAGCCAGAGTTGACCAAAGGCGCCTACGTTCTGAACGCTGGTGGCGAATCCTCCCTGGTGGGCCGCGATATCCGCCACCAGTTCCGGGACGGTTTGGTAGCGTGAGCTTTTTTCGAAAGCCAATGCTTTCATCACCACAGACGAAAGCGCTGGCGGAATTCGTCCTCCCGGACAATGCGGCAAAGTTACCATTTCCCCCGGGTCAGCCAAGCCCTTCTCTTTCTCTTTCTTCGATCTGCTCTTCCTCGAATTTCTTGAATTTCTCGAGTTACGGCTATTGAGAGCCGCGGGTGCGGTGATCGACCCGCTCCGAATTTTCACGAGCAATTCTTCCACGGTGAGCCCTTCAACGGGTGGGGCGAGGGTGAGGATCGTGTAAAGAATGCCACCGAGACTGAACACGTCAGAAAGTTCATCAATTTCAGCAATGGCTCCTTCCGCTTGCTCGGGCGACATGTAGTGAGGTGAGCCCATCACATCGCCTTCCAAAGTGAGCATCGGTGAGCTGCCCTCGCTTTCAGAGGGCTTGTGCCAGGCGAGAGGGGTGGCCACAATTTCCTCTTCTTCACCTAAGAGTTTGGCCAGTCCCCAATCCATGACCAGGACCTCCCCGAATTCGCCGATCATGATGTTCTCCGGCTTTAAATCACGGTGAATGATGCTTCGCGAATGCGCAAAGGCGACTGCATCGCAAATCTTGCGGTAGATGGAGAGAAGCTGGCTCAGGGGGTATTCCTCAACAATAGCTGGATTGCCGCTTTTCAGGCCGTTGATGACGTCCTGGAGGGTGTGGCCCTCCACTTTCTTCATGGTGTAAAAGGGGATGCCCTCGCTGTCTTCCCCGAGTTCGTGAATTGGGACAATGTTGGGGTGCTCCAACTTTCCTAAAACTTTGGCCTCACGCAAAAAGCGCTCCCGGGCTCCTTCCATGCCTGTTGCGGTTGCCTGAAGGATCCGCTTCATCGCCACAGTGCGTTCGAGGGAAGTTTCCTCGGCTTCGATGACCACGCCCATACCGCCGCGGGCGATTTCAGGTCCCAACTGGTAGCGATCATTGGTTCCGGCCGGTGGGGCGGTGGAGTCGGCGCCAACATTTTGATCGGAGCTCAGAGTCGCATCCGATGCCTCATCCAGATGGAGGCTGATGGGACCCAAATCGATGGTTTGAGGAAAGGGAAACGTTTGTGGCTCGCTGATCGTCTGTCCACCGACTAGCAGGGTGTTCACCGACTCCCCGGCAGGTTCGATTGCGACCCGTCCCCCGGAAACGGTCAGTTGAAGTTGTTGCGGGGCGATAAAGGGGGAGTCGATTACGACGTCACAAGAAGGATCACTGCCAATGAGATGCGTTCCCGCTTTGAGGGAAACGCTACGTGTCCGGTCGGATTCGGCATTTGTAATTACCAGGATGGCGAGGTCGAGCATGAAGGGAGTGGGGACCAAACGGTAGTGGAGAAATTTGATCGGCTCGATTTCAAAAGACGGATCGCCATTTGAAAAATGTTAGTGGGTTCGAGAATCGGTCGCAAGGCTTTTGTTCTTGGGTTCTGATCGATTTCGGGCGGCTTTGTTCCTGAGTAGAGCCGGCTGTTTCAAGGTGGCCCCAGCTCTCACATCGGGCCTTGAAACGCTCATTCGCGATCATTCCTGTCTCTTATACACATCTCCGAGCCCACGAGACCGAGGCTG
>CAJXQE010000173.1 GCA_913058215.1 uncultured Verrucomicrobiales bacterium | reverse complement strand
ATCTACACTATCCTCTTCGTCGGCAGCGTCAGATGTGTATAAGAGACAGTTTTTGGAATCGACAATCAAATTGGCAAGACGCATCGCAGAATCAGGAGCCCGGCTGCGCCAGACAATATCGGGATGCATCTCATCCTTCTTATCGACTGCATTGAGGCGATCGAGCCAGTTGAGATCGGCCGCGATTCCCAGTGCTTCTACATACCAGCGGTCCCCGCCCTCATATTGTTTGGCCATCTCGACCCAGAGGCTGTTGGCTTCCGTGGTGAAATTATGGCGGATAGCGAGCAGGACTTCACGGCGGACCTGAGGATTGGGATCTTTGGCGAATTTCAGTAGCGCTTCAAGACCGAGATCAGGATTTTTGCTTCGCAATTTGCGAATCGCAACAATGCGGGAATCTGCGTCGCTTGCTGTCGATACAAGCCCTGCCGAAAATGATTCTTTCCACGCCAGAAAACGGGTAGCTTCATTCGGACTATTCACGTCCCCCTGCCCATTGCTTTTCACCGCATACTTTTCGCTCTTCGCCGACCCTTTTGGAATCACCCGGAAGATTCGTCCTTTTTCAATATCCCCCATCGCATGTCCGCCGACGCCCGGGTCATACCAGTCGGCGACGAAGAGAGAGCCATCGGGGGCGACACAAACATCGCTGGGACGGAACCAGCGGTCCTTCGTGCTTCTAATTAGATCAACGGTTTCGGTGACTTTGTATCCGGCACCATCGGGCTCAGTAATGTAGCTGCGGACGACATTGGGGCCTGCATCACAATGGATGACCTGTCCCTGGAATAGCTCAGGAAGCAGCTTCCCCTCATACACACAAATTCCGGTGGGTGATCCTGCTCCGGTAACGATTAAATTCGGCACGACTCCCGGATCATTCTGATGCCAATGCTGCTGTGGAATCTCGTCCTCCATTCCTGCACGAGGTTCGCGCCAACCGGATCCGGTAATCTCGTCTTTGTAACCGTAATTACCAAATTCCATGACGTAATTGATCCGCACCCCTTTATTCCCGTCGTCATCATTGTCGGATTGCCAGATCGTTCCGAAAGAATCGACGGCGACCTCCCAGTTATTGCGGAAATTCCAGCCAAGCATCTCCACATTTTTCCCGTCAAGATCACAGCGAAAGACCATTCCTTCCTGGTAGGGGCGATTCCCCTGGTTGGTGCATTTCACTCCGTGGATATCAGTGATGAGATTGCCCTCGGGATCACAGAGTTGTTTCCCGGCGTTTCCGAAATTGAAATACAACTTCCCATCGGGCCCGAAATGGAAGGCATGGATGCCATGGTCGTGCTGTGCGCCGCCGATCTTGGTGAACATCAGCTCCTTACTGCCTTCGTCAGCCTTTCCATCATCGTTGCGATCATAGAGTGAAAAAACGTCGTCGCCGCAACTGATAATGACCCGATCCCCCAACACACAGATGCCATGGGCGGAATCGACATCGTGCCCTTGATAAAAGACGGTGGACTTGTCCGCTTTGGCATCGCCATCCGTGTCCTCGAGAATCATGATTCTGTCTCCGTCAGGACGCTTCCCCTGATTGCGTCGATAATTCACCACATCACAAACCCAGATACGACCGCGTGCATCGATATCGATAGAGCTCGGCGAGCCAATCATCGGTTCACTGGCGAAAAGCTGCACTTCGAGGTCCGGATGAACCTCCAGGGAATCAATAGCCTCGGAGGCATCACGTCCCGGCTCGGATGTCTTTTTGACATATTCATTCGCCGTCTGGCTCCCTTTATATTTTTGATCAAAGACCAGGAACTGAACAGAAGTCTGACTTCCGTCCTGCTGATCAGTCCCACCATTGTCCAGACCACCACGAGCGAGGAATTGTTTTGCCCTCTTCGGCACATCGAAAGTGATGATCGAATTGGCGTGAGCTCCGATCCCATAGGATACAGGTTTCCCTGCGATCCTCATTTCTCTGCCACCGGCATTTTTGTTCTTCTTGACCTCGCCCCATTGAGAGGAAGCGCTCTTCCAATCAAGGTCGGTGAGCTTCTTCTCCGATCCATCAGCCATCACGAAACGCGGCTCAGCCCAGTCTCCCCAATCGCAGGAATAGCCATTCCCGCCATCTGTCATCACCAGATTCAACTGGCTGGTTCCTTTGGGGAGATCAATCTTGATATCGACGGCAAGGCCGGGCGTCTTCGTCGTAATAACATCCGAGCTAAAGAGCGGCTTCGCTGATGAATTCACCGGCGATACGCTTGCCTGTTTTGGAGCAGCCTTCTTCTTACTCCCCTGATCTCCTCCATACTTCAGCGCATTGGCGTCGAGAAATTCCTGGCTAGGTTTTTCCGTTTCGATTCCGCCTTCCGAAATCTCGAGACCGGAAGTCCAGGCTACGCCATTCAGAACCGTTTTTCGAAAGCTGTCATCCAGCCAGTTGGCGTGATAGTGAAGCCCGGTAAACCCGAACCCACGCCCATTATTATAATCGTCCGTCCTCTCATAGGTCCAGGCGACATGTTGAGGTTCTCCTGCAGCGACTGCTTTTCGTACTGCGGGATTCCCGGAGTGAGCTCCGTCAGGGCGCTTCATCGTTTCAGCCGGCGCGACTGCGCTAAGGATCGGGGTGACGCCCTTCATCCCCTCGACAAAACGCATGTGAAAATACCATTCATCATCGCTCTTGAAGGGCTTTACTCCATTGGATACAGGATGCTCCTTAAACTGTTTGAACTCAGCGACCCAGTGGGGATTAACCGACCAGTTGGCTTCAAAATAGCCGCCCATCCAGTTGAGCATTCCCTTTGCCGACGGACCGATGGGAACTTCAACTCCGTAGTGGAGGCAGGATAGTCCGGCGCCTGTCCGCATCACTCTATCGAACTCGGGAACGTGCTTGTTTACGACATGCCCCCCGCCGCCTGAACAGAAAAAGACAACGCCGTCTGCATCTTTGAAAAACTCCTCCTCGTTCTCCGGCCAGGGAATGGCATGACGACCTTCGATGTTCGCTTCAGGATACTTCGCCTTGAGCCAGTCTTCGATGAGATGGTTTCCCGCGGAGTATTCGTGTTTCCCGAAACCGTGCGAAGTTTTGTGGCCAACAAAGCAGATCACTGTTTTGCCGTCACCGTTGATATCTGCACGGACAGGGATTGCCGCAAAGCCGATCAGAAAAATAAGAAGCCATCGAAATCCAACAGGGGTGAATCGATGAGGGAAGAGGGTTGAGTCGAACAAACTAACAAAACGAAGAATCATTACGCATTCTGAAATTCAGAGAAAAAAGATCAAGTTCAAGATTCCGCATTAAGGGACGAATACGCGTCCTTCTGAATAGAATCAGTTGCAGTTCCTTTCTTCTCTAACATATTCCCAACGCAATGCTGTCAATGCATTATGGAACACTCTCACCCTCCTATTCTGAAAGCATGTATACTGGCGATATTCATAAGTGCGACAGCCTGTGGAGCTTACATTGGCCCGGCGCAGGGCGCAAATGCTCCCGTCTCTTTGGCACCGCCCTTAACTTCAGGTAAGATTAGCGGTACCGAATTTGGAGAGCTTGAGTACGTTCCGATCATTCTGGAACCAACAGACTTCTATCTCTCTCTTTCCAAAGATCTGGGAAATTGGAAATTGAGCACGGTCTGGAGCTTTGAGGCGATGGATCCGGAGGAGGTCAGTTCTATTCTCATGAGCGCAGGTCTAGGCTCGGAACAGGCCGGCCACCTGACAAAGCCGCCGTTTCTTACGCTGAATAATTCCACCAAACTTTTTGAGATCCGCCCTGATGAGGAAGCCATTTTGAATTTGAGTCCCGGGCAGCGAGCGAAACTTTATCCTCTGATTCTCCCGAAGTCTCCCCACAATCCCTTTTCCGAACCTTTTGCTTTGGGCCCCGGGGGTGTCGTCGGGAAGAATAAGATCCATTCGCGAGTTTCGCCCGGTCTGATCGAAGCCATCGACCACATGTCTTTCCGTCAGGGACATACCGTCCGGTTTTCTGATATCCGCTATATTCTAGAAAAGGCACAGGACGATCAGGAGCGTTGGAATCTCATGAAGATTATTTCGCGTGAGGAATCTCTATCTGTGCGTCTTCGAGTTACCAATGAATCCGATGTGGATAGCCTCGTAAAATTCTGGTCGGCTGGTGGTCGGAACAAGGAAATTTTGCCTCTCCTGACTTCCGTAATTTCAACTCCGGGTGTCGACACATTGGATATCGTTCATCTTCTACCTCCAACGCCTAGAAAACACATACACACCTTCCCCTCCCCACGAGGTGAAGGCCTGGGTGATGCTCTGCCTGACTGTTTCTGGACAGCTTACAGTTTCTTCAGCGAAAATCCTCCGGACAGGCATCTGGATGGCGTAGCTCATGTCGAGAGTGAACGGTATGAAGCCGCCGCCCCCCCATACCAACTGGGCGATGTTGTCACTATCTCTGACGACGAAAACAAGAAAACACTTCATTGCTGCAACATCCTGGCGGGCGACCTAGTCTTCACAAAGAACGGACACAGTATGGGGCGGCCATGGAGTGTTACCAAACTGGATCGAGTCATAGAAACTTACCGCCGTTCCGACCGGATTCGTGTGACCTTTTCGCGTTTAAAACCAGAATTTCAAAAATGAAACACAAGGTTCTGTGGACAATTTTTCCGGCTTTTGTTGCCTTGATCAGTTCCTACGCTCAGGAGAAAAGAGAAGAGGACTCCATCGTGATGTCCCCTTCGTTTACGACCGAATCGAAGCGGCTCTTTCAATGCAAGCCGGGCCCCTGGGGTGATCTCGAATACTACTACACCTATCTTGAGGCGCCGGATGAAATCATGGAATACGTCAACACGCCTTCTCAAAAGACGGTGTGGAACCTGCCGGACAAGGATATTGCCGGCCTCCGCTATTTCCTTACGGTGTCGGGAGTTTCAAAAGTTGATCAAGAAAAGATCTTCCAGAATTCGCTCCCCTTTCAGCTGGGCCCTCCTTTTCGGCTTTATCCACCGAGTGAGGTTTTGATCAAGCTGTCCCCTATGACCCGTGCAGCCCTCTCCAGAGAACTTCGAAAATGGCCCGCAAACCGGTTTCATCGTTCCCCGGTAGTCATCGAATCCGGCAATGTGAAGGAATGGTTCAAAGGAAGCAAATTGAGCAGTCAAACCGTCGCGCTGATTGAGCGCTTGTCGTATCCTATGGCCAATACCATGGCTTTCTCGGATATCCCGCTCGTGCTCTCGCAGATCAAGAGTGATAGAGAGGATAGACTTCTGCTCAAAGCACTGACCAGAACCAGAAGCCTGATTCTAAGACTTCGCGTTACAAAGGACTCAGACTTTGCCCGCTTGAAGGACTACTGGACAGCGGGAAACAAGAATAAGGACATTCTTCCTTTCATGGAATCCATCGCCATATCAACGGAACTTGACCATATCGATGCGGCCCATCTTCTGCCTCCTCTCGCCCGCAAATACATGAACACCTATCCGTCTTTCGGACTCGGTGTGGATGGAACCTTTCCAGATAGTCTTTGGACTTCGCTAAACTTTTTCAATCACCTGCCCGAAAACGGATTTGCAGATTTAGAAACAGCCATGAGATACGTCGAGGGTAATTTTGTTCGCAATAATCTACCGTTTCAATTTGGCGACCTACTTATGGTTCGTGATTCCGTAACGGGAAAATTTATCCATTCGTGTATTTTTATTGCGGACGATATTATTTACACAAAAAACGGAAGGTCTCTGATGAGCCCCTTCATGCTGATAAAACTGAATGATCTCATCGCCAGGTATGGAGGAAGCGGCAAGTTAAACTTGGAAATCCTGCGAAAGCCCGAATCTCCTGACCGTTAGGTTTTGGTCCTTATTCGAATCTTTCAGACTCATCTTCGGTCTGGTCCCACCGCCCACGCTCCTGCGAAACCAGTAAGCGGTAACAATCGTTACCCTCCAGCAAGTTTCCAGACGCACTGAGAAATTGCAAAAGGCATTGCCCCCCCTCGCTGGCTTGCAAGACTATGACGATGAATACCTTACTCCCAATCGAGGCTATGAGAACCGAGGCCTAGTATTGACTGATTCAATACAAGTCGCTTGCAAATCGCACAAGACCGAACTAAAGCAAGTGACTTGCATTAAGATCCTCGATGCCTATGAACCTGAGACAGCCAATACTGATTATTCTTATCGCCTTCGCGGTGACCTCGACTTCATCTTCAAACGCTGAGGATTTGCATGAGCACGACCCTGTTGATGATCACGGTCATGCAAACGACGGGAGCATCGGCGGGTTCCTCTTTCCGTCGATGTTTGCCTTTGGAACGTTTGGGGCTTTTGAGCCGGGGGCGAATCCCGAAGACTTTGCCACCACAGAGCACGACCCTCTCAACGAGGCAGGCATCCAGGCAGTCGAATTTGATTTGGAAATCAACATCAATGATCGCATCACGGGACTGGTGGCAGGATTTGTATATCAGGATACGGATCACAAATTCACAGGAGAATTCGAAGAAAGCTTTTTGCACTATCAGCTGGATCAGAACCTGGCATTTGGAGGCGGACAGTTCCTGAACACATTCGGTTTTCAGAACAGCCGCCACACTCACGAGTGGGAATTCGTGAATCAGAATCTCGTACAGTCGCGTGCACTCAACGAAGGGCACTTGACCACTCATGGAGGCGAAATTCTTTTGAATACGCCGAAAAACGGCGGGCTTCTCACCTTGGCGGGAGGAGGCGTGCAAAATCACGAAGAGGATCACGGGCATTCGGACGAGATACATGGTGAAGATCATCACGACGAATTCGAAACACATGGAGCCAACCTGAGTTCCTATGTTTTTTCGGTCGATTACCGCTTTCAACTTCCACAGAACCCCGCCGGGACCGTGTCTTTATCTTATGCCCGTGGTGGCAATCAGTCTGGAGGGACAAATGATATTTACGGTCTCGGTTATCAGCAAATATGGAACCCGCATCACGATGACGATGAACAGGAGTTCGGCGCAGGAGCGTTGATGCTTCGTTCAGAATTTGTTGGAAGAAGTGCAGAAGTCTTTCTCGAAGACGGAAATGACGCCGAGTTCGACGACTATGGCATCACAGCTTCCGCTCACTACGGAATATCAGATCGTGCCGTCTTATCGCTGAGACATGATTGGATATCAAAGATCGACCTTGCCGACGAGGGGGAAACCCATCGCACATCTCCTGCATTGAGCTATTTCCTCGGGAAACAAAAGCGGGGCATGATCCGGTTTCAATATGATCATGTGAATGACAAGCAAATTGGAAGCGAGCATGTCGGCTGGTTACAATTTCGTCTGCAGATGGGCGGATCGACCCGCAGTCACGATCATTAGATAAATCTCACAGCTTCAGTAAATGGCTAACTCAAGCGCTTACTCTTTCTTCACTGAGGAAGACTGCCCAAAGAGATTGTTTCGAGCGTTTTCAGTGATCTTCATCACTGAGGGATGCTTCACTTTACGCTCGATGGTGATGGCGTAAAAAGACTCCCTGACGGCATCGGTAGTTCCCAGAGCCTTGACTCCAAACTCCCGGCAGATTTCATTGGCGATAACCGAGGGACCGGGAAAGATTCCTTCTCCATCGCGCCCGAATACTTTCATCAGGGCGCTATCGTTGAACTCCGCTACGATCCGCGGACGGATTGAGCACGAAGCGAACCAGCGCTCCAGAGAACGCCGGATAATGGTATCATCGGTTGGAGCCAGCATACGCGCACCATCGAGATTGGCAGGGAAATCCCCTTTCAGTTTTTTGATTACCGAGGGTTTCGCAAAAAAAGTCACTCCACACTCTCCCAGAAAGTGATTGAATGCCTTTACTTTTACGGAGCCGGCGATGGGAGCATCTGTCAGGACAAGATCGAGGCGTTGGATCGATAGATCGGCAAGCAGCCTTTCTGTAGTGTCTTCTTCACAAATAAGGTGGGTGTTGCTGTCATCCGAAAGAACCGGCGCGAGAATCCGGTGCGAAATGAGCTTTGGCAGAACATCGGATGCCCCAACGCGAAGCTTTTTGGGGCGTTGAGAGCTTACGCCCTTCATGCTTTCGATAAACTCCTGTCCCAGAGAGAAAATCTCCTCAGCGTAATCGAACGCCACCTGCCCCGCTTCGGTCAGCTCCAGCCCGGAGGATTTCCGATCAAAAAGCGGTTCACCCAATTGATCTTCGAGCAATTTTATCTGTTTTGAGACCGTGGGCTGCGTTAAATTGAGCGCGACACCTGCCTTGCCGATGCCTCCTTCCTTCGCTGCCGTCCAGAAATATCGTAGATGATGATAGTTGAGCCAATCCATGTCACGGGACAGTAGCATAGAAAAAATCTATGGGTGACACGCAATTTATATAATGATGCTAAATTTCAAATTTGACTGATGATAGTCATTGGATAAATAAATGCCTCGACAGCGTAAAATATGAATAAGTTAGGTTTTGATTTCAAGCACCTCAAAGGTGATATCTTTGGCGGAATTACCGCGGGAATCGTAGCATTGCCCCTCGCGCTTGCCTTTGGATTGCAATCGGGAATGGGAGCTGCCTCCGGTCTCTACGGGGCCATTTTCATTGGTTTCTTCGCCGCTTTTTTCGGTGGAACCAACACCCAGATTTCAGGCCCCACCGCACCAATGACTGCCGTCAGCATGGTGGTTATTGCAGGAATTGTGGCTGCCAACGAAGGCGATTTAGCCAAAGCGATTCCGGCGATTCTTTTCGTATTTATCCTGAGCGGTTTGTTCCAGATCGTGTTTGGAGTGGTCAAGGTCGGGGGCTACATCCGATACATTCCGTATCCCGTAGTCAGCGGGTTTATGACGGGAATTGGTGTCATTATTCTTGCGACACAAATCCTGCCGATGGTGGGCTATTATCCAAAAGAGGACACGCAATTCGTCGGTAAATTCATTCCCCAGGCGGAAGAGGTTATTCTGGAAAACATTCTTAAAGACGAGGCGAAAGAAGATATCCTCGTCCTCGAGGACTTCGAGGAAACCATCAAGCGAGCCGGTGAAATAACCAAAGATGACATCAACCGAGAGGCGGCGACTTTGGCCTCCAACAAATCCGGAGGTGTCATCAACTCACTGCTATTGCTTCCGCGCGCATTCAAAAACATCAACTTCACCGCACTGGCCCTTTCAGTCCTGACCCTTCTTATCATCTATAATTTTGGTCGAATCACGAAAGCGGTGCCGAGTGCTCTTGTCGCATTGTTAGCTCTCACAACTGGCGCCTTCTTTATCCTGGGCAGCGAGGGATACCGAAACATTGGAGAGATCCCTTCGGGATTTCCCAAACTGAATCTCGATATTATTACCAAATTTAACTTTGGACAGGTCAGTCCTTATATTTTTACCGCTCTGACCCTGGCAATTCTGGGTGCGATTGATTCACTGCTGACTGCGGTGGTAGCAGACAACAAGACCAAAACCCGACACAACCCGAACAAGGAACTCGTGGGACAGGGAATCGGAAACACGATCGCCGGATTCTTTGGTGGCATTCCCGGGGCCGGTGCAACCATCCGGACTGTCATCAATATTGATTCCGGAGGAAAGACGAGACTCTCCGGGATGATTGCAGGAATACTGCTGCTTTTGGTCTTACTGGTGTTCGGGCCATTCGCATCAAAAATTCCAGCTGCAGTGCTCGCCGGAATCCTGGTTACGGTCGGAATCGGCGTCATGGACTTCAAAGGCCTGAAAGCCATCAAAACCATGCCCAAGTCAGAGGTAATTGTGATGCTCCTCGTCCTTGGGCTGACGGTATTTGTCGGATTGATCGAAGCTGTGATCGTAGGCCTCGTATTGGCCTGTATCCTCTTTATGAAAAAGATCTCCGATGTCGTTGAAGATCGCACTCAGTTTGTGCCTCTGAAATCATTCTCGCGGGAGATCACTTGGGAAGATGAGGGCGACACACTGGAGCGACTGGGAGATCAGGTTTATATCAATCACCTTGATGGACCGCTTTTCTTCGGTTTTGCGAGCCGATTTCAAGAGATGAGTAAAGCTCTCCCGAACATCAAGGTGGTTGTCATCCGGATGGATAAAGTTCCCTACGTTGACCAGTCAGGACTCTATGCCATGGAGGACGCGGTTTTTGATCTCAGGGCGGAAGATAAGAGAGTTGTTTTCACCGGCCTTCATGGTCAGCCGAAGGATATGTTTGAAAAAATGAAGCTGGTTCCTGACCGGGTTAGTGAAGAATTTTGTTTCCCGGATTTCGAGAGCTGTCTCGAATGGTTGGAAGGCTATTTGATTGATGCAGATAAAAACGGCTCAGAGAAGGTGCCTCAGTTATCCTGATCAAAAACTACCAGAATCGCCTCCTCCGAATCGAAGTTAAGAGCAATGGAAGAATCAAGGTAAAGCTACCCCTTGCCGAGGAAGCCACCTATTTGAAAAGTAAGGAGATCTTCAATCAACTGGATAAGCGCCCGGAAGATGCTATATGGCCTCAAGTATTCAGAAAACACGCTGCCTTGATGACTATCTTGTCGAGCCCCCTCTAAGATTTGTCCAAGAATCCCGAAACAAGGGCGTCGACACCAAGAGTCTCTCCAAGAGGCGTGTAATTGGACACCCGGCTAGCTTTTAACAATTTTTAAAACCGAGACCAGAAATCTAAATTCTGTCAAAGCAACAAGCTTAAAACGAAAACAATATGAAGGCACATACTCAAGAAACTCAGTCTACGATGACTCCCGAGAAGGCTCTCAATTTCTTAAAGGAGGGAAATGATCGCTTTCAACGAAACCTGAAGGCCAACCGTAACCTGCTCGAACAAGTCAACGACACAAAAGAAGGGCAGTTTCCTTTCGCCACAATTCTTAGTTGTATCGATTCAAGAGTTTCAGCCGAGCTCGTATTCGACCAGGGTTTGGGTGACGTATTCAGCATTCGTATCGCAGGGAATTTTGTGAACGAAGACATCCTTGGAAGCATGGAATTCGCAAGTAAGATTGCGGGAACAAAGCTAGTTGTCGTATTGGGCCATACCGGATGCGGAGCTATAAAAGGAGCCTGTGATCACGCTCGTCTTGGTAACTTAACCGCTCTGCTCAACAAGATTGAACCAGCTGTGGATATGGTTTTGGAGCCTCGGGATGAAAGTTTGCGAAACTCGGAGAACAATGAGTTTGTCGATGCTGTTGCCGCAAAAAACGTTCAGATGACCATCGATAATGTTTATACGCGAAGCGATGTTTTGCGGGAAATGGAAGAGAATGGCGAAATCCGGATTGTAGGGGGCATGTATGACCTTGCTAACGGAGCGGTCAAATTCATTGAATAAGCGAATCACCAGGCTTTAAGGAAGGAATTGGATTTAAGAATTTCACTTCCAAAAATGGACTGCTATCTGAGCGGTCACAAATTAAAATGGCAGAACGGTGTCGAATACACCACTGCCACCGCCAATGACAGCGGCGACTAGAAAGGATGGGGTTAAACTTCCGGTTTTCGCGTCAGTTGGTAATCGATTCAGGGAGAGCTGCCCGGCCTTCGGAAGTCCGAAAAACCAGAAGATGAGGGAAGTCCATCGGGCTCCTTTTGATTTGACTTAGAGAGCCCAACCTCCTATGCATTGCCCCTGCCTGTCCGCGCTCGAATGGCGTCCACGGTGATCATCTGATAATGCAAAAGATAACGAACTTCCGGCTGCCAAAGGCCACTCTATGCGCTGTCGCACTCTGGATTTCGCCAATTTTTGTTCAAGCTCAGGCCCCGCCGACGAGCGTTTCCACTTTTTCCATCGAAAAAGGGCCGGTGGTTCGGAGCACAAGCCAACCGGCTTCGGTTCACCCATTTTTCGAAGCAAACCTCGCTTCGCGCGTTTCCGGTTACGTAAAAACTGTTGAAGTCGACATCGGAGGCCAGGTTAAGGAAGGCGATATTCTGGCCCTTATCGATACCCCTGAGCTAGTCACGCAGGCAGAACGCAAGGAAGCAGAAATTGAACTGCTTCGATCGAAAACGAAGGAACTGGAAGCAGGCACTCTCGCTGTAAAGGCGGAAACCCACGCCGAAGAGCTTGAGTATGAACGAGTCAGCCGGCTGGCCGCCAGCGGCACCATCACCAAGAGCGCCGGTGACGAAGCCCTCAGTCGGCTCGAAAGTGCCCGTGCTAAAATGGCCGTCGTGACGGCCGAAGTGGAAGGTTCCCGGGCTGCCGTAAAGGTGGCAACAAAAGAGCTCGAAGAGCTCCGAACGAAGATTGGATTCGCCAGTTTGAAGGCGCCCTTTGCAGGAACTGTCACCCATAGGTCGCTCGACCCGGGCGACCTGGTAAAATCGGCGGATGCAGCCGGCCAGGAAGGACCGCTCTTCCGAATTGCAAGGCTGGACAAGGTTCGCATCAAAACTTCGATTCCCGAACTCGACTCTGTTTACGTTAACGCCGGAGACATTGCCAAATTCGAATGTCGTGCCCTCAAGGGAAAGGTCTTCGATGGAACTGTAGCAAGGACCGCCGGCTCGATTGAGATGAATTCCGGATCCATGTCGATCGAAATTGATTTGGAAAACGCCGACGGGACCCTGATTCCCGGACTCTTCGGAACGGCAACCATCGAATTGGAGCGATTCGAAAATGCCATCACTCTTCCCGCCAATTCTGTCCGCTTCGATGAAAAGGGAGGGAATCCCACTGTCTATCTGGTGGAGGGGGGCACTGTCAAAGTAGTTCCGGTAGAGACCGGATACGACGACGGCAATCAGATCCAGATTTTAAAGGGGCTGACGGGTTCCGAGCAGGTGATTTCCGGAATGCTGGGACGCTTCGCCGGCGGTGAAAGCGTCACGGTGCGAACTCCTGAGAAAACCGGCAAATGAATCTTGTCCGTTTTTCTCTTCGCAATCCGTTTGCGGTTCTAGCCATTGTCCTGGGAATGTCCTTTCTCGGACTGGCCGTTTTTCGTCAGATTCCGACTGATATTCTGCCTGATTTCCGCAAGCCGGTCATCATGAGCTTTTTCTCCTACCAGGGCTTACCGACTCTGGAGATGGAGAAGTCCGTGACCTCCCGGGTGGAGCGTGCTCTCACTCTCGCCGGAAACCGCGAAAGAATCGAGTCCCGGACGATGCCGGGTGCTGCTTTGTTGAAAGTGACGTTTAAGGCGGGGACCGATCCCTCGTCGGCGATGAACGACATTTTCAACTACGAGCTCAGCGATATGTTCCACCTGCCGCCGGGAATCGAATTCCCGTTTACGATGCGAAGTGAGCCCTCAAACATGCCGGTTCTCCTCGGGGCGATTTCCGGGGAAGGGCTCAGCGAGTCAGAGCTCTATACGATTGGCTACTATGCCGTTCGGAACAAAATGGGAGGACTCCAGGGAGTGCAGATCCCCCACCCTTTTGGAGGAAAATTTCGCCAGATCATGACCTATGTCGATCCGGACAAGCTTGCCGCCCATGACCTGACTCTGACAGATGTACTGGATGCTCTTACCGGGGCCAATGTCGTTCTTGCGGGTGGCACAATTGAAATTGGTGAGACCGATTACCAATTGCATCCGATCAACACGCTCAAGGATATCGAAGAGATCGACAACGTAGTGGTTGCCATGCGCGACGGCACTCCCGTCTTCATCAAAGACATCGGCAAGACTAAAGACGATGCCTCATTGCAGTATAATATCGTCCGGGTAAACGGGAATCGCTCAGTGTATGTGCCTCTCCTCAGGGAACCGGGCGAAAACACGATCCAGGTCGTCGACCGGATCCGTGAGGGAATTGCCGACGAAATCCCCAAAATGAAAATCAGGGGGGACATCCCCGAAGCGGTTCAGATCGATCTGGTCAGCGATCAATCCACCTACATCCGCCAGGCTCTCTCAAACCTGCAAATGCAGTTGGGTATCGGTGCCCTGCTGGTCGTTCTCATTGTGATCCTTTTTCTACGCAAGATCCGGCCGGCGATTGCGATCCTGGCAATGTTGCCCCTCGCTCTCCTGATCGGTATTCTCGGATTCTTTTTCACGGGAGAAACCATCAACGTCATGACTCTTGGCGGACTTGCTCTCGCAGTGGGAACCGTGGTGGATACCGGGATTGTAGTTGTCGAAAATATTATTCGTCACCGCAACATGGGCAAGGGAGATGAAGAAGCTGCCATCGATGGAGCCAGCGAAGTTTCCGCCCCGGTCCTTGCCGGCACCATTACCACCCTGGTCGTTTTTATTCCCGCGGTATTCCTCACCGGCATGGTGAAATTTCTCTTTGTGCCTCTTGCTCTTGCTGCCGCCATCACGATTGCTGCATCTTACTTTATTGCGATGACTGTGGCCCCCGCTTTCTGTGCACGATTCCTCGGAAAGAACAAGGTTGAGAAACCGTCTCCCGATTCCAAATCAGAGGACAAATCTCCCGGTGCCTATTCAGGTCTGCTGAAATTGGCGATGAAGGCGGCTCCCCTGACAATCATCCTTATCGCCGGGGCTTCGGCGCTCTGTTTTTTCCTGTTTCCGGCTCTGGGGCAGGAACTGTTCCCTGAGGTCGATGCGGGAACTTTTGAAGTTCGCATTAAAACTGTTCCCGGCACAAAACTAACCGCCACGGAGAAAACCATCATTCGGATCGAGGATTCTATCCATGCTGAAATCCCTGAATCGGAAGTAAAATCGATCATTTCGAATATCGGAATGCCTGTGGGAAAAGGCGCCGGATTCTCCACTATTCTAAGTACGAATTCCGGTCCTGACACGGCCACTATCATCGTAAACCTGAATTCAGAAGGGCGTAAAACTTCGACCGCCGCATACGTGCAGAAGCTGCGGAAAAAGTGGGCCGGGGAATTTCCGCAGGAGAAATTTCTCTTTGTTACCGGCGGAATTGTCAACGCAGCGCTCAACGAAGGGGCACCTACGCCGATCGATGTCGAGATCAAGGCAGGAGACCTGGCCATTGCCCGGAAGGCCGCTGAAATCATCGAAAAATCGCTCAAGGAAATACCGGGCACTGCCGATGTTCAAATCGCTCAGATGCTCGACTATCCCCAGTTGGATATCAAAGTGGACCGAACCCGCGCGGCCTACTACGGGCTCTCCCAGGAAGAAGTAGCCAGGAACGTTCTTACCGCCTACGGGTCCAGTCTCGGTATTGCCTCGATGATCTGGATCGGCCCGGACGGAAAAGACTTTTTCATGGGTGTCCAGCTGTCTCTTATACACATCTGACGCTGCCGACGAAG
>CAJXQE010000172.1 GCA_913058215.1 uncultured Verrucomicrobiales bacterium | reverse complement strand
GAGATCAGCCTCGGTCTCGTGGGCTCGGAGATGTGTATAAGAGACAGGACCAATGCCGGTCACCACTGATGAAAATCACATGATCAGCCTGCGTCTCCCCAATCAACTTGAGCATCCGCTCACGCTCCGCCGGTAAATTCGCCCAGGTCTCCTGCCCTGCCGCCGATGCCACAAACTGGATACTGGATACAATCACCCGCAAGTCAGCCGGCTTCGTCAATTCATCCTCCAACCAGGCCCATTGCTCGTCTCCCAACATGGTCACCTCCGGATCGATTTCAGGATAATACTTTCCTCCGGTGCGCTTTTCCCCAACCTTCAAAGGCCCCCGAAAATATCGAGTATCCATGAGAATAACTTGAACATGCTTCCCTTGCGGCCCAATACTTACGGAGTCATAAACACCCTTGCGGGTTCGGCGTGGCGAATCTTCAGAGTCTCCCCAGAAATCGAGAAACAGCTTCTGAGACTCGTCCTTCTCCGGGTACTCGAAACCTGCATCGTTCAGCCCGTAATCATGATCATCCCAGGTTGCGAGAATCGGACAACTCTTCTTCAATTTCTGAAATAGAGGGATCGCAGCGAGTTGATCATACTTCACCTGCATTTCGGCCATGTCATGAGTGTCTGCGTAGATGTTGTCACCTACCATCAGGAACAATTCCGGATTCTCTTTCAGGATTGTTCCAAAAATGGGGACAGGCTCAGCCTGCTTGATGCACGATCCAAAATGGATCCGGCTCAAGGCCTCCGTCCTCTGTTGAGCCCGGGCGTTCCAAGCAAAAAACAGGGACAGCCCGACGAAAATAATCAAACACTTCATCCCCACTTCTACTGAAGGACGGAAGTAGTGCCAAGTTCAATCAGTTATTGGAAATGTTATTTCCGAGATCGTCAACTCCAAGGGCGGTCCGCTGACCAAACCCGTTTCCGTTCTGAGTGTTTCCTGAATCAATGATCCCCGCATCTTCGTTCAGATCCGAACCGACTCCGAAAAAGCCATTGTTGTTGGTAGTGTTATTGGAAAAAGAGCTGCCATCCTGAAAGTCATTCCCGAAGAGGTCTAATACGATTCCGAATGTATCATTTCCATTGGCGATATTGCTATTGAAACTACTCCCTTCAAAATCACCGTCTACGAGAAAGAGAATTCCGATTTCATTTCCGTTTGCGACATTCCCATTAATGGAGACACCATCATTGACCTTGTCATTGAAGAGATCAATGTGGAGACCGTGTTCGACGTTTTCATTCACAAGGTTATTACTGAAAGACGCGCCCGCGTCCAGTCTTCCATCCTCCAGAAAGAATGCTATCCCGTCGATCCCATTACCATTGGCCACGTTCCCATCCACCCGACTGGTGAAATCGATTCCAAAGAAGTCCAAAAACATTCCATCACCGGCATTGTTGCTGGTTCGATTGGAGAGAATATTCCCGCTCCAGGCTGTGACAAATGAATCGATCCAGATACCGTCGCCGTTATTTTCTGAAAAGTTGTTTCCTTTGATATTCCCTGTCCAATTCGCGAACCCCATTTGAAGAACCAGCCCCTCTTCATCATTGAACTGCGCCGTATTATTCACAAGGGAACCGTCGAAAGAATCCCCCGGGTCCAGATCGATATCGAATCCATCGTCGTCGTTTCCGTTGGAAACGTTATTGGCAATTCGCCCCTGAAAGTCAGTCACTCGCTCCAGGTGAAACCCATCGTCACCATTACCGAAAAATCCGTTACCCAGAATATTACCAGTTAAGGAGGCTCCTGGTCCCTCGATGTGCAATCCGTCATTTCCGTTGTCCACAAATGCATTTCCCGTAAACGATCCGCGACCTCTCCATCCAGCTTCACCTATGAGCCCGAAACCATATCCACGATTCTCTTCGAGGAGATTGTCTGAAATCGTGAGCTCAGTATTCCTGCCTGACACTCCGACAATACTGACCCCGTAATTCGCTGTACCGCTGACAAGGTTCGATGACAAAATCACCTTCTTTACTCCTTCCAGATAAATCCCATCCCCGCGTCCACGATTCAGATTGGGATCAAGAGTGGATTGATTCGATGCTCCCCCAAGTACTCCCCGATTTCCATTCACAATACTGTAACCTTCAATCTCAACGGAATCGACATTCGCAGCTTGAAACCCGCCATCAACAACAGGAAAGTCGCCCGTGCCAAAAAACCGGCCTCCCCTTCCAACAATTGGAATCGCACTTCCCGTAAAACGCATACTCTCCCGGATTTTGACATCCTCGCGATACACTATTCCGTCAACGCCCTGAGTATAGACAGTCCAGATGCGACCAGTCCGCTGATTTCTTCTCGCTGCCAGATTGGCACCACTTTGAATGGACCTGAATGGAAGCCCCGCCCGCCCCCGGCTCTGACTCACTCCGGCACCGATTCCGTTACCTACCGCCGATCCTTTATTCACGAAAATAATATCCGATGCAACAAGCTCTTCCCTTTTCAGAGTCTCGCTGTGAAAAATTCGATGCTCACGACGCACCGGCTCTACCATTCTCAAGCGGGCTGCTTCTTTGGATCCGCGGGGGGCAGATCTTACCCCTGCAAATTTCAAGCGATCGCCTGAAGCATCGACGGTGAAAGCCGCCTTCAAGCCAACATAGGAATTTGCTCCCAGTAATTCTTCGTCATCGTAGTAAACGGCCTCCAGAGACAAAAACTCGTTCAAGCCAATCTCGACTCCGGCTTTATAGCCATAAAAGCTCTCATCATCCGGAGAGAAATAGCCGTAGGCTCCCGCATACACTTCCATCCAGAATGGGATACTGTCGGGCAAGTTCAGGCGACGGCCGATTTCCAGTTCAACGCCGTCGTAGGCTTCCGATCCCCCCACGATCAGGTTTTGAAAAACACTGTGATCCTGAGCAAATAAACTTCCAAAGCTAGCGACGCCACCGGTGACATATTGCTCGTTGCTTGCAAAATGGCCATTGAAATGAACATCGAAGGCATCGGACAACCTCTCAATATTCACTCCGAAACGATCGAAATGAACGCCGCCATCCAGCTGAGCACGGTCGTAATAAAATCCGAATCCCAGAATCGAATCATCCGCATTCAGCTTTCGATATCCAAGGCCGACTGAAAAATATTCACGACCGCCTTCATCACCAGCTGTGTAGGAATTTAAGAACACCAGTTCATTACCTTCATGCCAAATCGGTGAGAGAATAGAGCCGCCAGCACTGAAGCGATCTTCGTATCCACCAATGGATGCCGAAACACTCCACGGATACTCATAAAAAGTCGCCGGAGCTTCCTCGGAATTCCCTCGGAAAGGGAAAAAGGAAACGATGCATAGAAACAGGATTAAAAAACGGTTCATTGAAAGCTCCGGTCGGACCGGATTTCTTAAGAGTTTGGCAGGGGAACCGCGCTTAGTTAACTTATCCAGAGGAAAGGTGCAAATTACAGTTTCATTACTTTTTCTGAAAACTCGAACGCCCCTGCCTGGACGCTTAAGGCTTCAGCTTGCGCATTCTCTCCAAGACCTCCCCTGAATCTTCCTTTTCAGCAAGATTCGTAAACTGTCCGGGATCCGCCTTCATGTCATAAAGCTCCTCCGAACCGTCTTTGTAGCGCATGTAAGCCCAATCATCGAAACGCCATCCTTTCCCTTTCTGAACAAATGAAACCGCTGTCTCATTCACTTTCTCAGAAGGATCTTTCAGAATTGAAACCAGACTGCTGCCTTCGACCGCTTTGGGAATTGGCTTTCCCGTCAGTTCACAGAGAGTTGGATAAATATCCACCAGTTCGGCCAGGGATCCGCTTCGGCCAGCTTCAAATCCCGGCGCTGAAATGATCAAAGGAACACGCGTCGATTCCTCGTGCAGATTCGATTTCTGCCAGAAAGTGTGCTCACCGAGATGATACCCATGATCACTGGTGAAAACCACGACCGTACTTTCGCGCAAACCGAGCCGGTCGAGTTCATCGAGGACTTTGCCGACCTGTTCGTCCATATAGGTCACGGTCGCGTAATAAGCCGACCACATTCTTTGAATGTTTTCAGGGTATTTGCCGATTCCGCTGCTCGCATTGGTTAAACCCGGAATCCCCGCTTTCGGAATGTCATCCAAGTCCCCTTCCGGCATTTCAGGAAGAGGCATGTTCGCGAAGGGATAGGGCGCAAAATACTGGGTCGGTGCCACGCTGGGGTAATGCGGACGGACAAAACCCGTAGCGAGAAAGAACGGTTCCGCCTTCTTTTGATTCAAAAGCGAAACCGTCATTTTCGCCGCCTGAAAATCCGGCTGATCTGAGCCATCACCTTCGTATTCCACCGAAACAAACATCCGGTGAGGCATTCGCGTCGACTGTCGATTCTCCTCGTCTCTGGTGAAAATGTTCAGATTGAGGCAGGAATAATCACCCACTGTGTGAGCTTCACGGCCCTGGGTGTTGAACCTCTCCGTCCAGCAGGCCTCGACATCCTCGCCATTGGTCCCTGCGATGATGTCCCCCGGTACTCGCATATGGAAAATTTTCCCGACTCGACCAGTGTAGACACCGTTGTTCTGAAAGTGTTCTCCAAGCGTGAGATTATCCTTGTCCCTGTAGCGGCTTCTCATGAAGGAGCGGCGCGAGGGACCACACGAAGTACCCTGGCAATAGGCCCGATCAAAAACCATCCCCTGAGATGCCAGTTTATCGATATTTGGCGTCTTGCAGATTTCGTTTCCATAGCAGCCGAGAGCGCTGGCCTTGAGATCGTCAGAGATCAGGAAGAGCACATTTTTGACAGGAGTTTCAGCCTCAACTGAACTGACAAGACAGGAACAAAACAACAGGCCGATGAAAACAAAAAAACGATGCATAGGAGCCACAACCTTGGCGCGATAGCAGTCGACATTCAACTCCCCAATGGCGCAGAACCATGCGCCGAACAGGATACATTCAATCGCAACACCCTGTTCAATCGGCCAATTGTAAGAATTGTGTCAAAGCGCCGCGCGGCTATCGACAATCCGGACTGATTCCTCTACTTTTTCAACCATGCGATTTTTTCCTACAGCACTGCTTCTTGTGCTCACTTTCAGTTTTCTGATGGGAAAAGGACTGAGCTATTTGGTTCAGGGACAACAGGAAACCGCCGGAGCCCTCCTAGCAAAACCACAACCTGATCAAGAAGCAGTCCTTGATTGGGAGAATCCCTATCTCGAAAAAGTCGAAACCGCAAAACTGGATGAGTATCCGGCTCTATTGAGTGAGTTTTTGAAGCTTGAGGAAACCAATTTGGCGGCATTTCTGGCAAGGAGAGAACTGATCCAGAAATGGTTGATGCAAGATCCTGAGAAACTGTTCCAGGCGATCGGTGAAGAGGCATTCCGTCATGACAAATTAATTCTCAGCGAGTGGGCTTATTTCGACCCGCACGGACTCTATTCATTTGCCCTTGCAAAGGAAAACCTCAATTTCCTCCGATCCAGCTGCAGACAACTGGCATCAGTCATGCCGGCGAAAATCATCAAGCTCTATCAACAGCGCCCTGATATGTATCAGGGGAGAGACTCTTCAGTCACCTGGGCAATCAAACATCTTGCAAAAGCTGATCCGGAAGCAGCTGCCAAGCTCTGGCGAAATCACTTCCTCGGTAAAGTGAAAGAAACCGTTGCTGATCCTCATGGCCTGATTGTTTCGGGAAGCAGACAGGCCAACTCAACGGTTCAACAATCGATAATCGAAGAGTGGATCAGGACATCGCCGGACCAGGCATTGCAATGGGCCGAAGGCGTGAAAGATCCAATTGCCCGCCGGGAATGTATCGTCACTGCGTTCGCCTTGTGGGCGGGCAGGAATCCTGAAGCGGCAGGCACAGCATATATTGAGCGATCCGAATACGAAGACTCTTCGCTTGGAGGAATTGCCCTGCAAATGGCTGAGACGAATGCTGCAAACGCCATTCTCTGGGCAAACAAATTTGGATCCCCCGATGAGACGAGCAAAGTCATTGTTCAACTCGCCAGTGGCATTGGCATCAGCAGTCCAGGGGAAATCAAAGGAGTTTCCGATCAGCTCGAAAATCTCGAATTGAAGCAGAAACTCCTGAGCAACCATTTCATCAACTGGAATGATCGTGACTTGGTCGAGGGCATAGAACTCGCAAGCACTTCATCGAAGGATCCGGATCAAGTCCTGCAAAACCTCAGAAATCTCGCTCATGGTTCAGTGGGCCAATATCGTTCGGCACTGGCATCCGCAGAAAAGGTGATTCCCGATCCGGAGATGAGAATAGAATTCCGCAATGCATTGATCGAAGGGCTCACCGATACTCGACCCGAATTTGCAATCGAAGAGGCTGCTAAAATCGGTGATCCGGAATTGAGAGCAGAAGTGCTGCGGCTCGTTATTGACCGTCACTCCAACTCCCGCAAATGGGCCCCTTCGAAGATTGCAAAGCTGATTGATCAGATGCCGCCGGACTATGTCGCTGGAACAGGGGCCCGGAACCTGGCCAAACGGTGGTATGACCAGGAACCAGAACAAGCAATCGCAGGAATACTCAAAATAGAACACGCCGGAAATCGGCGCGCCGCCATCGCAAAACTCACCGAATCTATGGATGAGGACAATCCTGACTCCACTTTCAACTGGGCTCAAAATCTGGAGGACCCGCAGGACCGGAATGAGGCGATCTTCAGCCTGATAGACCGACGCCGGGATTCCGATCCCGGCCTTTCTTTCGCACTGGCAACAGGACTGGATTCTTCTCTACGCCGTCAGGTTCAGTTAAAACAAACCGTAAAACTTTGGGCAAAGCGTTCTTCGATCAGTGCCATGACCGCGATCCAGAACTCCTCCGGATTGAGCGCCCGCGAAAAAGAGAGTTTGTTGGCTGCCATCTACCGATGAAAAACCGTCCACCCAAGCGAATCCTCATCCAGGCGGGCGTAGCTATCACAGGGCTTCTCGCAGGATGGTTTACAGGCGGAAATAATGATGACCTTTCGAACTTAGAGAAGCAAGAGCCTGCGGCCGTCACTCTTATTTCTGACCCGGCGACAGATTCATTTGATTCAGGTTCATCCTCTCTCAATTTTTCAAATCAGTCGGCAGGACCCTATTCAAAAACGCACTTGCTCGACCTGCTCATCGAAGCCTCCGGCCGAAACAATCGCGATCTACGGAATGCCTGCCTGAAGGAATGGGTCAGAACTGAAGACGGCAGCGGAATCCGACAACTTATTGCCGCCGGTCATCGGGAGATAGCCATGTCCCTCCTTATTCGATGGACCGCCGACAATCCGAAAGCAGCAGCCTATCTGGCTTTGGAGTTAACACCAAAAACGCAAACCGAGCAGGGCCACGTGAACCGGATTCTTTCTGCTTCAATTAAATTCCTTTTACATGAAGACCCGGATTCGGCAGCTGCGCTGGAAAAACAATTCCTCCAATCCTCGGCATATTGGAAAGGGGTAATTGCTGTTAACGGATTAGAACCGCTCACTCCTCGAAACGCGCGGCTCGCCCTTGAGGCGATCGCGGGATTCAAGAATCCAGAATTCAGATACGAAGCGGCAAAATCATCCTTTATCATATTGGCAAGATCGAATCCGGCGAATGCGATTGAATGGGCAGCCAACAATCTTGCCGAGGAACATCAACAACATGTCCTGCGATCTGTCATCTCGAAATGGTTGGATGAAGATCCAAACAAAGCCGCGGCCTACGTCGAGAAGAATTTGGACTCCACTATGGGCCGGCACCGGCTTCTAGACACATTCATTTATGCCTCTGGCGAGCATGACATGAAGTCTCTCGTTTCATGGATGAAGAATCAGCCGCTGGAAACTTTGAAACTCGCCAGCCCGTTTCAAATTCACCGGGTTAGCGATCCCTTTGGTGGATTCGACCCGCGCGACCTCGAAAAAGAAATGGGTCCCGGCTATGAATTCCTGTTCCTTCAACCGGAACCTTCCAACGCGCCTCCTCTCGCATCATCACCGAGGCCTTTTAACTTTCAGCGTCCCGAACGTGCCACCAATTTAGATCCGTCGATCAAAGCCTATCGGGCACTTGTCGGCAATCGGAGAAAGGCCGAATGGAATCTCAATTCCGTCAATGAAGCGGTGAATCAAAACATAGGAGACTTCTCTGCAGAAGATGCCCGGGCCATCGCTCGAAACTGGGCTTACAAAGATCCCAAAACTGCAATCACCTGGGCGTCCGGCCTTCCCGAAGACAAACAGATCGAAGCCGCCGAAACCGCACTCGGCGTCTGGTTCCGTCAGGATAGGGAAAAAGCATTGGCTTACTTTGAGTCTTTACCCGACATCGAATTCCGCCGGTTCGCAATCGAGCGCATCGCGGTAGACTGGCTGGCTCGCAGCCCGGAACAAGCCATTAAGTGGTTCAGCCAAATGCCCCGGGGAATCGACAAAGACATCGGTCGCAGGGAAATAGCATCGACCTTCCGTTTCCAGAATCCAAATCGTGCATTCGCCCACGCGGTTGAGATCGATCACCCTGTCATCCGGAGAGATACGATTGCATCCGTGCTGAACGCCTGGGAGAAAAAAGATCCTGCAGGAGCTGCTGCTGCGAGAGATCGACTGAACCAGTGATTACCCCCACTGACATCCCCTGGTGAAAGTGGGGACACCCTCGACAATCCTCCTTCGGCTCTCTATCCGCCACATTAGGAAGAGCGGGATCTCACCCGAGAATAGCGTCAGGCACTACCCCGTGAACATCCGTCAGTCGAAAATCCCTGCCTGCGTAACGGTAGGTCAGTTTCTCGTGATCGACTCCTAACTGATGCAAAATTGTCGCGTGGATATCGTGGACATTCATTTTTCCTGTCTCCGCTTTGAAACCAAACTCGTCCGTGCTCCCGTAGGCGGTTCCGCCTTTGATTCCCCCACCGGCCATCCACATGCAAAATCCATGCGGATTGTGATCCCTTCCGCTTCCGTTTTCACTGACTGGTGTCCTCCCGAATTCCCCACCCCAGACAATAAGAGTATCTTCCAATAAGCCTCGCTGCTTCAAATCACCTAACAATGCCGCAATCGGCTTATCTATATCCGCAGCAAGTGTTTCCGTCTTCTTATCGTGACCGCTGTGGGTATCCCAGGGCTGGCCGTTTCCGTAATAGAGCTGCACAAAACGAACACCCCTTTCGCTGAGTCGGCGCGCTAGCAAACACCCGTTGGCGAAATGACCTTTGCCGTAATTTTCACGTGTCTGCTTTGATTCTCTTTCAAGATCAAAAGCATCGGTCGCCTCAAACTGCATCCGGTACGCCGTCTCCATTGCCTCAATACGACCTTCGAGCGCCAGATCCTGACCGCCCCGCTTTTCGAGATGCTCGCGGTTGAAGGCAGTGAGGAAATCCAGTTGCCGACGCTGATCCTTCGGATTGATCGACTGATTATTCAGCCAGGGGATCATCGACTTTGGATCGATCTTGGAGTGATTGATGTAGGTCCCCTGGTGTTTCGACGGTAGAAAAGCGTTGTTCCATAGAATGGAGAAACGAACCGGTTTCCCGGGACAGAGAACGACATACGACGGCAAGTTTCGATTTTCCGTTCCCAACCCGTAAGACATCCACGCCCCCATGCTTGGAACGCGCGGTGTCATGGTCCCGTTGTTCATCAGGAGAAGGGCCGGGCCATGATTCGGATTCTTCGTATGGCATCCACGGAGGATGCAAAGGTCGTCTGCGAACTTCGCCGTTTCCGGCAACAGGTTTCCAATCGGTAATCCACTTTCCCCATGCTGCTGGTATCCCCAGGGAACATCGAGTAGTCCCCCGGTAGGACGCTCGGTGCGGAGATCGGCACCGGGAGGTTTTTTACCGGCGTATTTTTTAAGGGCAGGTTTTGGATCGAAAAAATCGGGGCCGAAAGGGCCGCCGTTCATAAACAGGTGGATCACCCGTTTCGCTTTGGCGGGGAAGTGGACACCTCCCGGCGATCCGTCTGCACCAAAAAGTGTTGAACTTAAACCGAATGCTCCCATTCCCCCACCGAGGCGGGCCAGAGACTCGCGTCTGGAAATGGATGAGAATGGATTCATGGCCCAAGCTATCCCTCCAGGACTTGGTACACAAATCACGCAATAGAGGTGATGTCGTCACCTTTTCTACAAAAGGTGACAACTCACAAGCTTCTTAAAAACAGTTGCGCCGGCGGATCAGCCAAGCACTTCGAAGATCGCTTCGATCTCAACAGAAACACCTGTGGGGAGAGCAGCAAATCCAACCGCGCTGCGAGCATGGTAACCGTTGCCGTCTTTTCCATACAATTCGTGAAGAAGGTCGGAAGCACCATTGATCACTAAATGCTGATCCGTGTAAGTCTGATCCGAATACACACATCCAAGAAGCTTCACCACCTTGAGACCGTCGAGCGATCCATGGGTATTAAAAACGGAACGCAAAATTTTCTGAGCACAGTCTTTAGCCGCTTCGTAGGCCTGCTCGGTGGTGACATCTTTTCCGACGATCCCTTTGAGATCACTGACATGCCCCGACGTAATGAGCTGATTCCCGCTGCGAACGCAGAGATTGAGGTATCCTGCTTCTTGAGGAGAGAGATCGATTCCGAGGTCTTTGGCTTTTTGTTCTGCTGACATGATGCACTGCTTGTAAACGCGCGCGCTCGAAAATTCCAGTACCGTTTTCGAGGAGAAGTCCAAGTTAGCCCTACGCCTTCGCGTTCTCGCCATTTTCAATCTGCTCCCCTACCTTGTCCGCCAATGAACACACCGTTCAGAATTCTGTTTTTCCTCGCTCTTGCCTGCAGTCCCCTTGCTGCAGAGGAATGGAAGAAACCTGTTCCCTGGTCCTTTCTCCCTTTGGTGAAAATGGATTCGCCTGAGGTGACGGCTTCAACGAAATCCTTTTCCCAAACCCGGATGGACTGGTTTATTCTTTCAGAACTGGAAAAGCGGAAGCTGAAACCGGCCCCGCGCGCCGATAAGCGAACCCTGGTGAGGCGACTCTATTTTGATCTGATCGGACTCCCGCCCACTCCGGAACAAGTTTCTGACTTCGACGGAAATGTTGCAGCGCTCGTGGATGAACTCCTCGACTCATCACAATACGGCGAGCGCTGGGGCAGGCACTGGCTCGACTTGGCCCGCTACACGGACACTACTGCTTCCTGGTTGAATTCCGCATCCTCCGCCTGGCTCTATCGCGACTGGGTCGTTGCGGCTTTTAACGACGACATGCCCTACGATCAATTTGTAATACGGCAGCTCGCCACGGATCAGATCGAATCAACCGGACCGGAAGATCATGCCGCTCTCGGTTTTCTCGGGCTGAGCCCCAAGTATTGGAAGGAACTGCAACTTCCACCCGAGATCATCAAGACCACCGTTGCCGATGAGTGGGAGGAACATGTCGACGCGCTCGGCAAGACTTTTCTCGGACTCACGCTCGGATGCGCCCGTTGTCACGATCACAAGAACGACCCTGTCAGCACGAAAGACTACTATGCAATCGCCGGCGTCTTTGCCTCCGTAAAATTTTCAGACCGTCCCACGATGGATGAAGAAACCTGGGCACCTGTCGCCGCCGCTATGAAAGAGGTGGCTGCCCTTCAGAAAAAGATCACTGATTTGAAAAAGAAGAAACCGAAGGATCTCAAGGAGCAGACCGCTGCGATCCAGAAACAGATTAGTCAGATCAAAGCCGACACCGAACACTATAGCGTCCCAATGGCCAGCGGAGTGATCGATGCGGCCCTCTTCGTAAACCCAAAGTCGGATGGAAAACACGGCACGGCCCTCGACTACAAAGAGGGCGAAGCACGCAATCTTAAAGTGCACCAGCGGGGGGATCCCAACACTCTCGGTGATCTTGTTCCACGCGGTTTCCTAAGCGCCTTTCCCTCGGGAGAAAACAGCAACAACCCCCGTGAATTCACTAAGGGAAGCGGTCGACTCGAACTGGCAAAAGCAATCGTCGAAGATGCCACCCCCCTCACCGCCCGGGTCATCGTCAACCGGGTCTGGCGTCATCATTTTGGACGCGGCTTCGTTGAGACACCAAGCGATTTTGGAAACGGCGGCGAAGCCCCTACCCTACCCGGCCTGCTTGATGACCTCGCCAAACGGTTTGTGGAAAATGGCTGGTCGATCAAGTGGCTCCACCGCGAAATCCTGAATTCGTCGACTTGGCAGCAGTCCGCCCAACTTGCGGAAAACCAATCAAAGGATCCAGAGAATCATTTATATTCAGGAATGGCTCCCCGGCGACTCGATATTGAAGCGTGGCGCGACTCTCTTCTCTTTGTGTCAGGAAAACTCGACACTACTCTTGGAGGAACGCCTCTCGACCTGAACAGCGAATCCAATTTCCGGCGGACAATTTATGGAAAAATCAATCGCCGCGACCTCAACAACATGCTGCGGCTTCACGATTTTCCCGATCCTGCAGCGCACAGCCCCAAGCGCGTCGAAACGACAACTCCGTTACAGCTTCTCTTTTCACTGAACGGCCCGTTTTTTGACAAACAAACCGAGGCCCTGGCAATCAAATCAAACGAGGGAAGCCCGGAATCAGGTATCAGGGTTGAACGATTGTTTAACCGGCTTTTTCAACGCTCCCCTTCGAAGGAGGAACAGGAGTTGATTTCAAAATTGCTGACCGATGGAACTCCTGAAAACTGGAAACTATTCACGCACGCACTTCTCGCCAGCAACGAGTTCCTATTTGTGGATTGAACTGATGAGTCGCCAACTTCTCACCGCTACCCTCTCTCTCACTCTTCTCCTGTCTTCAGCATCGGCTCAGTTCGCTCCCGGGCCCATCGTGATAGAACCGGGCGTTCCTCAATTCGTCCACGACGACATGCTCGTCGACAGCCATTGGGGATTGAAAACGAAATCACAGCCTGTCACGCGGGTTTTCCATCATCCGGAGAAGCATCCGGAAAATCCTTTCAAGAATTTCACGTCGGACAAACCCGGATACATGACCTTCGCGGTCGATGAAGACGAATCCGGCGCTCCGCTCTACCGGATGTACTACCAGGCGAATTTCCTGATCCCCAATCCGCCGGAGAACAGCGCAAAATACCGAACCGACGTCGCCTACGCAGAATCAAAAGACGGCGTTCACTGGATCAAGCCGGATCTAAATCTGTTTCCTGAGAAAACCTGGGCAAAACCAAACAACATCGTCATTAGCACTCCCGACAGACCGAATGCCCAGTCCAACGGTCCATTCATCCTCGAAAACATCCCTGACAAAGACAAAAGAGGATACAAGCACATTCTACTTTACCGCGCCGGTGGGAATGGTAACGGCGATATTGCCGGGATTCACCTGATTGGCACCAGAGATGGAATTCATTTCGATCCGGAAAGCGATATGCAGATCGCGCATCTCCACAGCGATACTTCAAATTCGATCTGCTACGATCCGGCAAGGGAGACTTATCAGCTCTTCTGTCGGGCCAAGCAAATGTATCGCGCCTTCGGTGACACGATGATTGACACGGGTGCCTCGCGCAGAGTTGCGTCCATGCGTAGCGCAGAACTGTGGACAGACTGGATGAAAGACGACGCACCACAAACGCTTCTCGTTCCAGACGAAGTCGACTCCGCAAAGCGCTATCACTATTTCTACGGAATGCCAACAGTGAACCGTCATGGGATTTACTGGGGATTCCTTCAATGCTTTATGCTCAACGATTTCATTCACACCGAAGTCGTCACCAGCCGGGACGGACGAAACTGGACGCGACTGCATGACCGTCCTCCCATCATTGATTACGGAGCCGATGGCACCTGGGATGACAACATGATTTTCGCCAGTCCCAACTGGATTGAAGCCGGCAACGAATGGCGTTTTTACTACAACGGATGGGACGGAGCACACGGCGGAACGAACCGGGAAAGCGCTCTGGGCCTGGCCACCTGCCTACGGGAGCGACTTTTCTCACGGCGTGGACCTCCCGGCGGAGGAGTCGTTTGCACTCGCGAAATCCTCTGGCCCGGTGGTGATCTTTGGATCAATACAGGATCGATTGAAGAAAGAGCCGGAGAAGTCTCAATCCGGATCAGCGGCCCTCGAAGAAAGGTATTCCCCGAATTCGATCATCAGAATTCCGAAATTGCAGCGGGAAAGGATCCGACGCGTCAACTCGTCCAATGGGGCGGGAAGTCTCTCGACTTGCTCAAGGGTAAAAGCATTCGCATTGAATTCTTTCTCAAGGACTTTGACCTTTTCAGCTTTGGCGCATTCGGGAAAGATCAGGAAAACTGACGACTCAGAAGGAAAGAGATATCTCGATGGCAGAATTGAACAAACGCTCCACCAGATTATTTTCCGACTGACCGATTGCTTGAGTAAAAATCATGATCGATGGAAATCGAAGTTGAGCAGAGCCGCGTTTTCGCCAAGGTGAAGGAAGCATGAGCGATTTCACCTACCACAAGCCCTTTCCTCTCGGCGAAGACAAAACCAATTACCGGCTCGTTACCAAAGATCACGTCGAAGTGGTCGAGTTCGAGGGCCGCGAAATTCTCAAGGTCGATCCGGAAGGGCTCACGCTTCTTGCCAACGAAGCGATTCGTGACATTTCCTTCATGCTGCGCCCGTCGCACCTGAAGCAAGTTGCGGAAATCCTCGATGACGAAGATGGAGCCACCGACAATGATCGTATGGTCGCTCTCACTCTTTTGAGAAACGCCGAGATCGCCGCGCGCGGAATTTTACCGATGTGTCAGGATACCGGCACCGCGATTGTCATGGGAAAAAAAGGCCAGCAGGTCTGGACCGGCGGCGGAGATGAAAAGGCACTCGCCGAGGGAATCTGGAAAACCTATCAGGAGGAAAACCTGCGCTATTCGCAAATGGCTCCCCTCACCTTTTTCGAAGAAAAGAATACCCGGGACAATCTTCCCTGCCAGCTCGATCTCTATTCCACTGATGGCGACGAGTATGAGTTTCTTTTCATCACCAAAGGTGGCGGATCGGCCAACAAAACCTTTCTCTATCAGGAGACCAAAGCGATCCTCACTCCGGAACGCTTCGTCGAGTTTGCCATTGAGAAAATGAAAACTCTCGGCACGTCTGCCTGCCCCCCTTATCATCTCGCCTGGGTCGTCGGCGGAACCAGCGCCGAAGCCACGACCAAAGCGGTTAAGCTCGCCACGACTCGCTATTACGACTGTCTCTTATACACATCTGACGCTGCCGACGAAGAGGATAG
>CAJXQE010000171.1 GCA_913058215.1 uncultured Verrucomicrobiales bacterium | reverse complement strand
GAGATCAGCCTCGGTCTCGTGGGCTCGGAGATGTGTATAAGAGACAGATGCTGCGGTGTTCGGAACTACCACGACTCCATCGTTGTCGACTACGAGCATGACTGGACCAGCTTTTGCATCAAGAACCAACTCAATATCACTGGACTTCACTGAAGGAATCCGGCTTTTGATCCGCAATTTAAAACTCTCAGCCTCTTTCTTATTCTTTGAATCGCTTTGCGCGATCTTGATCAACTGCTGATAGGGCAAGCGCGCAAGATCATTGAAATCCAGTGACTTTTGTCCCGGTGCATCAGCCGGCTTATCGCCGCCTTCCCCTTCCCTGGGTTTATCCTGACCGAGTCCTGTCGTCACGAGGACCGCAGCCGTGATCAATGCCGAAAATGTCTGGATCAGTGTCTTCATTGTAATTATGAACTATGCAATGGGACCGTCCATGCGTCGAGGGGGAAATCAAGCGCCTCCATTGGCTTCTCTTTCCCAGTACATCCGAATTCCATCTGCACACATGTCCGTTCCGTTAATGATCTGGTATGCCTCCCAACGGGAAGAATCAAGGCCTGCGCGAAAACTTTGTTCCATATTAAAAGCCTGATAAGCAACGCGCAATGAGTCTTCGTCCATTCCCTCACGAAGCCTGTCCCGAACAAATTGAACATTCAACTCCACTGCATCCCGATAGGAATTGAGGTGTTCTTCAACATCTTCGACCGCTCCGAAATGGGTCGGGTATATCGCAGTGGGCTTCAGAGCTCGAATTTTCTCCAGCGTTTCCAGCGTATGAGAAAGGTGAAACTGAGGTGGCGCCGCAGTGACTGACAAATAGTCGACATGGGACAACTTCGCCCCCACTGCATCCCCGGCAAAAATGACGGATCCGATCTGATAGCAATGATGATGAAACGCGTGGCCGGGGCTGTCGATCGCAGTCACTTCAATCCCTGCCACAGTGATTGCCTCCCCGTCTTCAATCACATTGACCAAATCCTTCGGAGAAGCCGTCATTTCACCCCACAGCCGATCGAATGCATCGCCGTAAACCATCCGCGCACTCTCGACCAACCTTTCCGGGTCAATGATGTGTTTGACCGCTTTGGGATGCGCATAAACAGGAACTCCCTGCCCGGTCCACCATCCTATGGCTCCGGCGTGATCAAGATGAACATGAGTTACAAAGACGGCAGCAAAATCCTTAGCCGAAACCCCCAGCTCACCAAGTTTACTGACAAGGCACTCGCGGGTTGATCCCGGGCCTGTTTCAATCAGAACATTGCCTTCTTCTCCCCGTATCAAATACGCGGCGATGACACCGGTTTTTCCCTGAAACTCGAGGTCAATAGTCACTATCTCCATAGGCTCACAAACTCGACGGCTTCAGGAGTCTTGCCAACTTCAAAATTGTTCAGTTGATTCTTCCGCTAGTCCCGCCAGATTGGGCGATAGACTTGCGCCCGGCACCACAAAGCGGGTCACCTGAAAGCTGATTGATTATGGATGTGAGAGATGTTGCCCACCTTGCCCGAATAGAACTGACTGACGACGAAGCAAAGCGTTATCAAGGTCAGATCGAGGACATTCTTAAATATGTCGAGCAACTCAACGCCATCGATGTTGAAGGAATCGAGGCAACAGCACACGCGGCTCCCGTTTTTGACGTAATCCGCGAAGATATAGCAACCGGTCAGAGCATTTCCCAGGAAGCAGTGCTCGCCAACGCACCGGCGACCGCTCACGATCAAATCAAGATGCCCAAGGTCGTAGACTAAATCCTCTTTTTTCACCTCCAACAGACTTTCATTCGTGAACGCTGCAGACTTCTCAATTTCTCAACTCCGGGACGCCTATACCAAAGGTGATTTAACGCCCGCTGACGCACTCAAATCCATCGCTTCCTCCATAGAGGAAAAGGACGGTGACATAGGGGGCTATCTTTCCCACGATCTTGATCTCGCCCTCGCTGAAGCTGGCGACGTCGATCTTTCGCTTCCTTTGGGCGGCGTTCCCGTGGCCATCAAAGACCTCATCAATGCGAAAGGCCAACCCTGCGGTTGTGCTTCAAAGATTCTAACCGGGAAATACACATCTCCCTACGACTCCACGGTTGTCCGCAAATTACGCGAAGCCGGGGCGATCCCTTTCGGCCGGACCAACATGGATGAGTTCGCAATGGGATCTTCGAATGAAAATTCGGGAATCAAACCTTGCCGGAACCCTCATGATCTTGACCGGATCCCCGGAGGGTCTTCCGGTGGATCCGCTGCGGTGGTCGCTGCAAACACAGCCGTTGCTGCTCTCGGAACAGATACTGGTGGATCCATTCGGCAACCTGCCAGCCACTGCGGCGTTGTCGGATTAAAACCCAGTTACGGTCGGGTTTCCCGATTTGGTCTCGTTGCTTTTGCCTCCTCATTGGATCAGGCGGGTCCACTTACAAAAACCGTTGCCGACGCAGCGCTGCTTCTGCAAACGATCTCGGGAAGCTGTGAACGTGATTCCACTTGCCTACCCAATCCTGTTCCTGATTTCACTGCTGCTATCGGTCAGGATGTCAAAGGGCTGAAAATCGGTCTTCCAAAAGAGTATTTTGCCGAAGGCCTCGATCCGAAGGTAAAAGAGAATGTGGAAGCAGCCATCAAGAAGTTGTCTGATCTTGGCGCTGAAACCGTGGAAATTTCGCTTCCCAACACCGAGCATGCTGTGGCCACCTACTACATCATCGCAACGGCAGAGGCATCCGCCAACCTCGCCCGATTCGATGGTGTGCGATACGGTCATCGTGCCGAAGCAGACGATTTGATTACCCACTACAAGAAATCCCGGGCTGAAGGCTTTGGAGACGAAGTGAAGCGCCGCATCATTCTTGGAACCTACGTGCTCAGCTCGGGATATTACGATGCCTATTATCTTCGCGCCCAGAAAGTCAGGACTCTGATCCGCAACGATTTCGAAGAAGCCTTTAAGAAGGTCGACGTGATTGCCTCTCCTGTAAGTCCCACTCCGGCTTTCAAGATTGGAGAAAAATCGAGCGATCCATTGGCTATGTATCTCGCCGATATTTATACCATTTCCGCCAATCTCGCGGGAATCTGCGGGATCAGCGTTCCCTGCGGAACTGTTTCAGAAGGAGGCAGCGACTTGCCCGTCGGGCTGCAGCTATTGGGGAAATCACTCGGCGAAGAGGATATTATCAAAGCAGCTCATGCGGTGGAAGCCGGGTGAGAGGTGTCAGAAGCCTCTTGTGAATGGAACTCAAATACGACGCCAGCCTCGATGAGTTGACCGAAACTTCTGTTCGGCATTTACTCCGAAGCAAGGCCGGCAAGTCTTATCGTGTCCGAACAATCTGGAGCGGATCCATTCTTTGCGGATTCGCTATTGCGTTCATATTCAGGAACTCACACCCCCTTCTTATCCTTTCCCTATGCGTTCTTGGAGCCCTTCTCGGAGGAGCGATTAACTTTTTTACTTATCGATGGACCATTCGACGGCGAATCCGGGGCGGAATCAAAAAGGATCTGGGTGAGAAGCTTCCGCTGGAAACCGTTTTTCGAATCGACAAGAAGTCGCTTCACTGTGACTGCCACGGAGTAACGACGACGCTGCGATTGGCAGATCAAGAGTTGATCTGCGAGGACCCCGAATATCTGGAAGTGAGCTTCGGTGAAAAGGGAACCTGCCTGGTCCCGCTCCGTGTTTTTGAAGATGAAGGTCACAAGGAGCGCTTCCTGTCCGCGTTTCCTAACATCATTTCAGAGAAGAAGTGAAGCCTCATCAATCAACTTCCGGGTGTTCACTCCGCCGGGGATCCCTTTTCAGAAACGACTCGATACTCTGCAGAGTCCCATCATATTCGACCTTTCCGATTTTCCGTTTTTCCAACTGAATGGAGAGTGCTTGCCTCATGTCCTCCTCGTCGAGGGATACCCATTCCCAAAGCATCAGATCCTAATTCATCCAGCCGGCTGTCTTCCAGGCAAGGCTGCGCATCCCATCGATTTCATCCGGCGAAAATCCTCTCCAGATCAATTCTGCGTAAATCGCATCGTAGGCTTTCGCTTCATGATCAGTATCGAGCACTTCCTCGCAGACGATAGACCAGCACGACTTCGTCGCAAAATTCCAATCGCTTGGATTCCCTTCACCCGCATCAAAACGAAGACGGGCCTCAGTGAGGCGTCCGCTGCGGATAATCCCCTTGATGAAACCGGAAGTAACGGTGGGAAGCATGATTCAAGCAAACACTGTCGAATCGACCATGCAAGCCTATTGAATCAAAAGAAACCGGGCAAAGACGCGCCGCGCTCTTCGAAAAAGCAATCTACGGCTGAATGACGCAGTAATCGCCGACCTTCATCTTGTAAAACAAGGTTTTCGCTCCGTCCCACGGACAACGAATACAGCCGTGAGATGCCGGGTAATTTGGAACATAGCCCTGATGCAAACCAAAGGCACCACAGCTGAAGCGCTGAAAGTAAGGCATACTTGATCCGTAAATACTGGAATTATGATGGCGATGTTTATCAGTGATCACATACTCACCCGCAGGGGTTCTGTAACCACCTTTCCCTGTTGAAACCCGGGTCGAATAAACCGCAACCCCGTTTTCATAGAGCGTCGCGCGCTGACTGGAAAGATCGATCACGCATTTTCTCGGCTGGACTTTCGGGGCTTCCCCCAAAAGGACAATCTGCATCATTTTCACATCCTTATACCAGGAACCGATTCCGACCGGGAACAGATACTTCCTCGAGTATACGTTTCCTTTCGCACCCGCATCCATGAGCGCCTGTGCGATATCGTGGTTCCGCTGAGCAGCAGCCATCATCAGAGCCCGAATCCGACTGTCTGATGTGAGGTGATACTTGAAAGTCGTGCTGTCGAATTTCTCCTTAAATGAGCTTCGGGCAGGATTTCTCTCATACGCTTCCACGTCTACTCCTGCGTTGATCAAGCCAGTTGCGACATCCGTCATGTTGTGAGCAATCGCCCACCCGAGCAAAGTATGCCCATCTCTGGCCAATGCTCCTGCTATCGGCTTTGCGCCGAAATCGAGAAGCGCGTCAGCCAGCGGAGCATTCCCCTCGTAAACCGCTTTCGCCAGCCAGCTCTCCCTTTCATCGTATCGGGCATTCGGATCTGCACCGGCATCCAGTAGCATCCTTGCCGCACGATAGCGCTCACGATTGAGGCAATAGGCCAAAGGATCTTCGCCATCCGGCCCTGCTTGTTGAGGGCTTGCTCCTCCATCGAGAATCAAGGAAACAAGATCATCCTGTCCGGTAAGTAAAGCAGCCCACAAGTTATCGCCAATATCAGCGCCTGCCGTCAGAAGACTGCGGACAGCACTGGTGGCCCCCTCCTCAACTGCGATATCAAATACGCGCCGATCCGTTCCCGGAAGCTTAGACTCAGGGCTTCCACCTGAATTCAAAAGCAAATTCAAAAGCGGATCGTCTCTGGATTCAAATGATTTCGCCAACATACCCGGACCATCGAAATCAGCCCCCTCTTCAATCAGACGCTTCGCGATTGCAATATTCCCGGCTCCGATTGCCGTGAGTAAAGGAGGATCCTCTTTCTCCAATGCAAAATTTGGATCTGCTCCGCCAGCGAGAAGCAACTCGACCATTTGAAGGTCTTCCATCCTCACGGCACAGCCTAAAACGCTTTCACCGGTCGACCCTTGAGAGTCAGGAAGTGCTCCTTTTTTCAAAAACAAGTCAGCCAGGTCGTAGCGATGATCCTCCACTGCCTCATAAAGGAGCGCATCACCTTGTGGTCCGATGTGATTGGTATCGAATCCCGCTTCCAGAAGAGCATCAATGATCCAGCCATCCTGCTGAGAGACTGCAAAACTCATCGCGGTTAGACCCGCTCCACTCGTTTCGCTCGTGCGAATATTGACGTCCGCTCCCTTGGCGAGAAGAAACTCAATCTTCTCGTAAGAATTCTCTTTCACCGCTTCGATAAGAAGCGGATTACCCGTCACCCCTATAGTATTGAGATCGGCTCCCGCATCCGACAGGGATTTCATGAGCGCCTTATCACCTGCATTCATTGCGATGGCAAAAGCGGTGTGCGGAGTTGCGCCCTGGTAGGAAACATCAACATTGTGCTTCATCAGGAAATCAATCATCTCACGGTCATCCGTTTTCACCGCATCGATCAGGAAAGGAACGCCAGCTATTTTTTCAATATTGATTGAAGCTCCCAGCTGGATCAGGGTCTCCGCCATCGCAAAATCACCTTCTCGCAAGGCATACGCGAGCGGAGTGTCGCGATCCGGAGTAGTGGTTTGATTCACCGTTTGAATAACCGCTTCTTTTCCGATCAGAAAATCTACCACCTCTGGACGTTCGGCCCGCATCGCCTCCAGTAAAGGTGTTGTACCGTTTTCCAGAGGGGCACCCGGACTGACACCAGCCAGTTCCAGTTGTTCCAAAATTGCGATATCACCTTCTCTGGCGCTTTGAACGACACTCTCGACAGTAATAGGAATATTCTCGCTACGGAGAAACCGTTTCGCTTTGCGCGAAAGCTCATGGCGGAAATAATAGTCCGTGAAGATCCCTCCTCCGACGAGCGTCAGAGTGATAAAGGCTAGCAATGTTGTACGTACGCAAGCCCCCATGGCTTAATGTGTTTAGGAATTATGGCAGATACGGAAAAGCCAGCTATTGGCCTCCAAAGAAGGCATATTCTATCACAATTTTGTAATCCTAAAAGAAGAATCCCCCAAAGATCTTGATTAGGCTATGCCGGGCCATCGACTCAATCCTGACACTCTGAAACAGAATCGATCTGTCGACGGTCGCTTTTCGCCCATCCCGACGGAAATCGGTGACAGACAGGGAGTTTCACCAGAAACTATTCTTCATTGGGGGCAATCTTTCTTCTTTTCCCGGACGACACTTCAAAAACAGCCATCTCTGACAACAACCCCTTCCTCTTCGAGGGCAAATTCTGCCAACAATCTCTCCAATTTCACAGCCTGCTGGAATAGATTCAAGTTCAGGCAGAGAATCCGAAAAAAAGGGGCTAATCAAATCATTTTCAAGCCTCAGGATCCAGCTCAGGCTTGAAATCTGCAGCATGATAGGAGCTCCTTACGAGGGGCCCGGATGCGACATGGCGGAATCCTTTTTCCTGTGCAATCTCCTTGAGTCGATCAAAGGCTTCGGGTTCGACATATTCCACCACGGGAAGATGCTTCTCCGACGGGCGTAGGTACTGCCCCATGGTCAAAACGGTCACATTGTGATCGCGGAGATCATCCATCGCCTGAATAACCTCCTCTTCTTTCTCACCGAGTCCCAACATGATACCACTCTTGGTAGCACAACGGTTTCCCATTTTTTCGGCCATCTCGCGTGCTTGCTTCAGCACTTGCAGGGAACGCTGATATTCCGCATTAGAACGCACGATCGGAGTCAGTCGCTCCACCGTTTCCAGATTGTGATTAAAAATCGCCGGAGCAGCTTCCATCACAACCCAGAGCGAATCATCTCTCCCCACAAAATCGGGCACTAACACTTCGATCGTGGTGTCTGGATTCACCTCACGAGTTCTGTAAATTGTATCTGCGAAATGACAGGCTCCGCCATCTGGTAAATCATCCCTCGCCACTGCTGTAATCACGACATGGTTGAGCTTGAGCCGTTTCACAGCTTCTGCAACTCGCTCAGGTTCATCCGCTTCCAAGGCCATCGGACGCCGTGTGTCAACCGCACAGAACCCACAGGCACGGGTGCATCGGTCGCCGGCGATCATAAAGGTCGCAGTCCCCTGCCCCCAGCATTCCCAGCGATTCGGACATTGGGCCTCTTCGCAAACAGTGACGAGACTCAAGTCCTCAATGAGCCCCTTCGTGTCCCAAAACACGGGGTTACTGGGAAGTCGCACCCGTATCCAGGGCGGCTTCTTCTCTCTGTGCAGTTGCGGATCTATTTTGACAGGCATGTTTGTCTCAGGCTCGTTCTGGAAATAATTGGAGAATGGACTTCTCGTTTGCGTCGCAAATTCCTCGTTCGGTGATTAATCCGCTAACAAGTCGTCGCGGAGTCACATCAAAGGCATAGTTCGTCACAGCGCTGCCCGGCGCAACCAGATTTACGTCAACTTCGCTGCAATCTCCTTTAGCGAGAATTCCGCTCACAATCGCGACTTCTTCGCCTCCGCGCTGCTCAATGGGAATATCTGCAACTCCATCCTTTGTCTCCCAATCGAAAGTCGACGAAGGGAGCGCGACATAAAAAGGGACATCATTGTCCTTTGCTGCGAGAGCCTTCAGATAGGTTCCTATCTTGTTGGCCACATCGCCAGTGTGGGTGGTCCGGTCAGTTCCTGTGATCACAAGATCAACCATTCCGTGCTGCATCAGGTGCCCGCCAACATTGTCGACAATGACCGTGTGGGGAACACCATGTTGACCGAGTTCCCATGCGGTCAAACGAGCGCCCTGATTACGCGGGCGTGTCTCGTCCACCCAGACATGGACAGGAATCCCAGCATCATGAGCTGCATAAATCGGGGCCGTTGCTGAGCCGAAATCGACAAATGCCAACCAACCCGCATTGCAATGAGTAAGAACGTTTACCGGTTCATTTTTACCCTTTTGTTCATATGCTTCCCGAATCAGAGAAACGCCATGCTCCCCAATACTCCGGCACCACTCCGAATCCTCATCCGCGACCTCCTGTGCGACTTCTCTGGTCTTGGCGATTCTATCTGCATCGCTTGAAATGCCGGCGACTTCTGCCCATTGCCTTTCCACCGCCCAGCGCAGATTCATGGCAGTCGGACGCGTGGAACAGAGAAACTCTCCTTTCTCTTGAAAAACGGTATCAAAATCCCGATCCGCCGCCGAACTCTCGATCGCGGCCAAATACATTCCGTGGGCTGCTACGGCACCGATACATCCGGCGCCTCTCACATACATGTCACGAATCGCGACAGCACTGTCTTCCGTCGTTTTTAGAATGACCGTCTCGAAAGAAAAGGGCAGCTTTCGTTGATCAATGATCCCAACTTCGCCCTCATTCTCTTCCAGCCAAACAGTTCGATAAGGTGTTCCGTTTACCAACATTCCCTTAACTTCAGCTAAAAGCAGAACGGAACAAGCCCATATACCAAAACCAAACCAGTGGACCGGTAAATAGCCAGATGATTGCTCCCAGCGCGAGGTAGGGACCAAACGGCAGTGGCCGCGACCAGTCTTCACGACCGGAAAATTTCTGAAGCAAGCCGATAACCGCCCCGATGATCGATGCGGCAAAGACAGTGAATATGACGGCCTGCCACCCGAGGAATGCCCCTATCATTGCGATAAATTTCACATCGCCAAACCCCATCGCCTCCCGGGGGACAACGGCCTTTGTGCACTTGCCGGAGACTTTGAGAATTCCACCCAGCTCGATCTTTTCTCCATCCAGCTCGAATCCGTCTCCGACGACGCGAAAGGAGTCTTTCATATCCTGCTTCTTATCGTCAAAGTAGACTTCCTGGACATCCATTTCCAAACGGTCCCAGGTCCTGAAAAATACCTCGTGCCACTCATACCGGTGTTCACCAAGCTGAATAACAATCGTTTCCTCTTCCCCTCCAGGCTGCGAAATCTCAAATTGAGTCGGCTCTTCAAAGACGTGGGAAATCTTCCCGAACATCATTTTGCCCATCAAAACAATCATCCAGAGCATCATGTAACCAACTCCGGCACCGAGTGCACTCTGGGCAAGCCCGCGCCACATCACCTCGTGCTTGTGGAGTTCCGGGATAAAGAAACTAAAGATCAATCCGGCGACGAGCCCACCGAGCGTAATTGAATCCGGGATGATAAAATGGTCAAAATCGATGAAGGTTGCCGAGATCAAAAGCGCCAGAAAAACCCACAGGGCAATCACACCAAAAATCCCCAGAGTGGGAAAAGAGTGCTTCCAGATTGCGAGGAAACAAATGGCGGTCAGCAACTCAACGAGAAAGTACCGAAAGGCAATCCCCTTACCGCACCATTTGCATTTCCCTTTGAGCATGACCCAACTCACCAGGGGGATATTCAAATAGAACGGAATCTGTGTTTTACAGGAAGGGCAGAAAGAACGCTTCGGCTCATTGACCTTCAGGTCATTAGGCAATCGGTAAATCACCACATTGAGAAACGATCCAATGCAAGCCCCCATCACAAACGCGATGGCGGGAAGAAAATAAGTGAAAGCGATTACGGGAGACATGAGCAAAGAGCCTGAGTCTCCAAAGATCGCTTAACATTCCAGAAATGTCTACTTTTTCTGGAATTTCTAGAAAATGAACCAAGCGCCGCGTATTAGCGCGTTCCTTGGTTCCTCTTACTTTAGTAAGCCAGTTGGCGGAATGTCCGGTCCTGCATTTCGTAGATCGACTGACGGTTGAATCCGGTATCTTCACCTGAGATACCACCTGAGCCACCTTCAGCTCGGTTCTGGGTAGTCTGACAACCAACGGTCATCGAACTGAGGACAACAAGAGCGAGAAGGATGGAAGGAATTTTTTTCATGAGTTGATTCTGGGTTGGTCCCTCATGATAAGCCTCGAATTCAGTGATCGTCGACAGAAAAAATTGAAGGAATTCCGTGATGACCGCGATCCGATTCCGACTTTTTCGGCCTCCCAATGCGCAGACTTGGGAATCAGTTTTGTTTAAAATACTTAAAATTAAAGGTTTACAAATAGTTAACTTTACTTAAGGATTTTTGCGGAGGCGTTTGTCTCCGTCACCAATCAACGTCCAACTCTTCAATGTGCTATGACCTCATCAAACAAAATCAAGCATGCGTTTTTCTGGCTCTCCGGTGCGGGAGCTGACACTCTCGAGGAGTGCCCCGGCTGGGAACAACGCAAATATGTCGCCTTTGGTGCGACAGTACTCGTTCCCGCAGTGTTCGCGTTCATCGCGTGTTCCTACGCACTCTCTACCTTAACAGACAACTGGTATATCATCCTTCCAGTCGCTCTCGCCTGGTCCTTTATCATTCTCACGATTGACCGGGCCCTGCTCGCAATCTATCGCTCCTACCAGTCGTTCTTTCGAAAGGTAAGCCAGTTTTTCCTCAGGATCGTAGTCGCTGCGCTCATGGGGATTACGATTTCGCACCCACTGACTCTACTCCTGTTTCAAGACACCATCTCCGGAGTAGTCGAAGGAGAACGGCAGACAGAGATCGAAGAAGTCCGGGTAGTTGCCAACGAAGATAAAGCGCAAGTCGAAACTAAAATTGCGGATATTGAAACGCAGATCGCGGAACAGCGAAGCAATTTTGAATCAACATTTACAGCGGATTTCCTCATCGCTGACGACTCGGTTGGTCTATCAGACCCGACTTCAGAACTGGATCCTGAACTTCGCGCCGAAATGGATACAAGGATCAAAACAGACACGGCCATCGACACGGCCCGCGTCGAAGCGATCGACGGAGAGTTCGAAGAGTTGCAAACCAAATACGCAACTCTCCAGATGGAACTGGACCAATGGCAACGTGATTTTGAACGTGAAGTAAATGGTCAACGTAGCGGAATCGTTGGACTCGGGCCAAGGGCTAAGAGCATCCGCGATGATCAACTCGCCTGGCGTCGCGAAGAAGCAAAAAGAATCAGCCAGTCTCTCGAATACCTTACCGAACAGAGGAAAGACGTCAGTTCATCCATCGACCGTACAACTGAGATGGTGAAAGAGGAATTCCTCGCAATCGCAGCCGGCAAAGCCGAGAGGCTCAAGGATGAGCGCTCCCGGATTGCGCAACTGAAACAACAAGTTCAGCAACAACAGGCGGATCAGTTTGTAGATCAACAGAATACAATCCGCGCAACAATCACCGCCCAAATCGATACCCGCCTTTCCGAGCTGGAGCGTCTTCAAGGCGAGCTTGCTGCCATTGGCGCTCAGGAGCAGGAGCGCATTGCTTCCATCACTGCAGAGCCACGTCGTGACATCCTGACTCAAACGCTTGCTCTTCACAGTCTCTTTGATTCCGGTGCTGAAGGTGGACAGTTCGCCCTGATCGCCTATCTCGTTCTCGCCAGCCTCTTCATGCTGATTGATACGATCCCATTGGTTGTGAAATTTTTCTCTCAACCCGGCCCATACGATTCCCTTGTCGACTGCGAAGACGTCCGCTTCGCTCGCGAGCGTCAGGCTTACCTCAAGAGCTACAACAAATATATGGATGAGTTATCCGAAGGGCGACTCTTACATCTCACTAGGAACAAGCCTTTGGAAAACGCCTTGATTGATGGTGTCGACAGCTCCCGAGCTGCAAAAGAATTCCTCGAAAACTTGATCGACCTCGAAGCCTCTTTTGATGACAAAATCGAAACAGAGCGTCAGCGTCTGAAGAGCGAGAAGAGTGCCAAACTCAAGGATCGCTCAAAACGACTCGAGAAGTTTGCCGAAACATTCTATGATGATCTGAATGGTCGAATGGAAAGTTTCTTCGATCAATCGGCAGCTCGAAGGGAAGCGGCAAAGGGATTCGCCTAGCCTCCTGATTTTAGGGAATTTGGATCGCTTTTTTCAAGTGATCCAAATCCTCTTCAAACAAATTGCTCCGTGCAACGGGCTTAAAGAGTCCGTGCCGCTGTCTCCGTTTTCAGGAATGAATGAAAGCGTTCGGCGATGAGCCGGGCGGATAATGGAGTGTAAATCCGGGACGGCAAAGGAAGCGATTCGATTCTTTATCCTGCCAAAAGACCCGGAAAGGAAATCACATACCCAGACCGGACTGTGAAGAGTTGAAGACGTTCTGATTCAATCGAATCTCCGGGATCTCTCCATCACTTAATAAAATTTCCACGACATCGAATCGGAAAAGCACATCCGGCAGCATCAATTCCCGCAACCAGGCATTCGCTCCTCGAATGATAAGAGCCTGTTTATCCCGGTCAACCGCCCGTCCCGGTCTCCCGAACTGCTCGCTGGTTCTCGTCTTCACCTCACAAAACACTAAGGTGTCTCCATCCCGGAATACGATATCTACCTCTCCTCCCCCGGGGGCTCGGTAGTTGCGATAGAGCACCTTTTTTCCCTCACTTCGTAGAAACTTGCTCGCCAGATCTTCCCCTATTGAGCCCACCAGGCGGTTCCATTCGCCCGACTCCATCTCTGAACGATCTCCGAGCTTCACAGGATCGACCAAGGATCTATCAATCGATCGATAATACCAACGCAGAAGAAATCCTTTCATCTCAAATTCTCAATTTCCTTTCAGAGCAATTCTGCCACCGGAGCAAAGCTTTTTCGATGAATGGGACAGGGCCCGAGTTTCCGAAGCGCCTCAAGATGAGCCTTTGTCCCGTAGCCTTTGTGCCTTTCAAATCCGTAGCCGGGATATTTCTTTGCGTAGCGGACCATAATTCGATCACGCTCCACTTTTGCAACAATACTGGCGGCGGCAATCGAAAGACTAAGCGAATCCCCTTTCACGATGGCTTGATGCTCTGCGGGAAAATGCAATACGGGCTTTCCGTCAATCAGCGCGATATCAGGATCCACTGACAGAGCCTCGAACGCCTTTCTCATCGCCAGGTATGTGGCCTGAAGGATGTTGATTTGATCGATCTTCTTTGGCTCAACCCTGGCTGAAGCGAAAATCACAGAATCATCCGCCTTCAACTCTTCATAAATCTCTTCACGACGCTTTTCGGAAAGCTTTTTTGAATCATCCAGAAGTGAATGACTATATCCGACCGGGAGAACCGCAGCCCCTGTCATTACAGGTCCGGCTAAAGGTCCTCTTCCTGCTTCGTCAATTCCCGCGACCAGAAGATACCCTTTGGCGCGAAGCTCATCTTCAAACCTGAGATCGGGCATATCGCTTTCTACAAACCACTGTTGAGTCGATTAATCAGCTGACGCAAGCGTCCGGCCTTGCCACGTTTGATCGTGAAAGAGAGCCGACTCAATTCAGCAAGATGCGGCTCGTTTTCCTCTTCAGGTAAAGGCTCACAGCATGCGAATTTTCCTTTTTTCAACAAGTCACTAAACTCGTGATTTAACACATCCTGAAGTGTCTGTGAGACGGGTTTAAGCAGTCGGATAACCATCTTATCCTTCACATACCGGTAACTGTGGAAGTTGCTGTAAAAGTGCGTGATCTCCTCCACCGCTTCGTCGAGATCGTCAGTGACAAGGAAAAGATCGAGATCTTCCTCCGAAATCAATCCGAGTCGCAAGAGGTGATCCTTCACAAACTGAAGCCAGGTCTTCCAATAGGTTCCTCCTGGCGCATCGATCAAGGTGACGGGAAAAACCAGGGCCTTGTCGGTCTGCATCAGAGTCAGAGTTTCAAAGATCTCGTCCATTGTCCCGAAACCACCCGGAAACGCCGAAACCGCATCACTCTCTTTGACGAATGCGAGCTTTCTCGTGAAAAAGTAATTGTAGTTCACCAACTTATGATCGCCATCAATCGTAATATTCGCCCCCTGCTCAAAGGGTAGATTGATATTCAATCCGAAGCTGTAATCCCTGCCCGCTCCTGCCTGGGCGGCCCCCATAATCCCGTCGCCTGCGCCGGTAATCGCCATGAATCCCGCTTCGCGCATCTTCTTTGCAAACTCCACAGCCGCTTTAAACTCCGGTTCTTCCGGTTTGGTCCGGGCACTACCGAAAATCGAAATTTTGCGCTCCGCGGCAAAGGGCCCGAACACTTTACTGGACGCTCGCATCTCTTTCAGAGCCCGGTTGTAGAGCTTGAGATCGGAATCCGCCATCTCATCTCTCCCCATGATGAGAGCGGTCGTAATCATTTCCTGGATCAAAGGTTTGGAAAGTCCGCAGCCCCACTCTTCCACCAGTGCCTCGATCTTTTCATCGATCTCCTTATTGCCCGTTGAACCATGGGAACGGGGTAGCCCGGTTATTCCTCCGGCGGTGAAATCTCTGGGGTCTTTCCTTAGTCGTGATCGCTTGCTCATGGTCAGCTTGATCCTAGGACCTGATCGGAAGTTGCTCAAACGTTAACTAGGAAACTGCTCGTGTTTGAAAAATCAGCATTTTTCACTTTCAACCCGCCCCATTCAACGGCTTATTCCCGCCCCATGTCTATTTCTACCACCGACGATGTCCGAATCGAAAGAATCCAACAGTTGATCGCCCCAACGATCCTGATGGAGCAGGTCGCAATCACTCCGAAAGCAAGCGAGGTTGTAGCGGAAGCGCGCAGAGATTCTGAGGCTATCCTCAAACTGTCTCTTATACACATCTGACGCTGCCGACGAAGAGGATAGTGTAGAT
>CAJXQE010000170.1 GCA_913058215.1 uncultured Verrucomicrobiales bacterium | reverse complement strand
CTACACTATCCTCTTCGTCGGCAGCGTCAGATGTGTATAAGAGACAGCTCCGGAATCGTCACGATTAATTCGTTCATCACTCCTCTTGAGGAATTGCGGACAATGGCCCGGGAAATCATCGGCAGCGAAGATCTCCTCGAAGTTTACGTAAAGGCCTCTTTCGAAGCCTGCGCCGAACGCGACCCTAAGGGGCTCTACGCGAAGGTGAAAGCCGGCGAAGTAAAGCACTTCACGGGAAAAGACTCTGCATTTGAAGAACCGCAAAACGCTGATCTGATCATTGACACCGAAACACTGAGCGAGCAAGAATCGCTGGCCGTGCTAATCGAAGCATCCCGTTCACGGATCAAGACATCCTGAAAAGGCACCCCTTTTAAAACAAAAGAAACATGGAAGAAGAAAGACATTCATACCAGGTCAATCACCTGGCCCAACTGGAGTCCGAAGCGATCTTTATCCTTCGCGAGACAGCAGCGCAGTTCGAGCGTCCAGCCCTGTTGTTCTCCGGTGGTAAAGACTCGATCGTGATGGCCCACCTTGCACGGAAAGCATTTCACCCGGCCAAATTGCCCTTTCCACTATTGCACGTCGACACGGGTCACAACTTTCCTGAGACCATGGAATACCGCGACCGCTACGTTGCAGAGTTGAAAGCAGATCTCAAAGTCGGCCTGGTTCAGGACTCGATTGATCAGGGACGCGTTCAAGAAGAAAAAGGCCCCTTGGCCAGCCGGAATGCTCTTCAAACAGTGACCCTTCTCGATTCCATCGAAGAGCATCAATATGATGCCTGCCTTGGTGGTGGTCGCCGCGATGAAGAAAAAGCCCGCGCCAAAGAGCGGTTCTTTTCCCACCGGGACGATTTTGGTCAATGGGATCCGAAGAAGCAGCGCCCCGAGCTCTGGAATATTTTCAACGGACGGAAACACCATGGTGAGAACTTCCGCGTTTTTCCTCTTTCCAACTGGACAGAGATGGACGTCTGGCAATACATCAAAGCAGAGGAAATCCCGCTCCCGAATCTTTATTTTTCTCACGACCGCGAGATCGTTCATCGCAATGGAGCCATGCTGGCCACTTCGGATGTGGTCGTGCCTCAGCCCGGTGAAAAAGTGGAAACCCGCACCGTTCGTTTTCGAACCATCGGCGATATGACCTGCACCGGCGCCGTCGACTCGGACGCCAGCGATCTCGATTCAATCATCCAGGAAGTTGCCACAGCAAGACAAACCGAGCGCGGAACAAGATCCGACGACAAGCGATCCGAAACCGCCATGGAAGACCGCAAAAAAGAGGGCTATTTCTAGGCCCTCGTTTCCCGAACCTTTTTCATTTAAAATCTTTTTTAGTTATGTCTCACGAAATTCCAATCGACGACGGTTATCTCGACATGGACCTTCTCCGCTTCACCACTGCCGGCAGTGTTGATGACGGGAAATCCACCTTAATCGGACGTCTCCTCTACGACTCAAAGAACACCTTTGAGGATCAGATTGAAGCTGTCGAAGCGACCTCCAAAAAGCGAGGCGACGAACACGTCAATCTCGCCCTTCTTACCGACGGCCTCCGTGCCGAGCGGGAACAGGGAATTACCATTGATGTTGCCTACCGCTATTTCGCCACACCCAAGCGGAAATTCATCATCGCGGATACTCCCGGTCACATCCAGTACACCCGGAACATGGTGACCGGAGCTTCCACAGCGAACCTGGCCATCATTCTGATCGACGCCCGGACCGGCGTAATCGAACAAACCTGCCGTCACGCGTTTATCGCCGACCTGCTACGGATTCGTCACGTCATCGTAGCGGTCAACAAGATGGATCTCGTTGAACACAGCGAAGAGCGATTCAATGAGATTGTGGCTCAGTTTAAGGAGTTCGCGTCCCGATTGAACAACATCGTCGACATGACTCCGATTCCGATCAGCGCCCTGCATGGAGACAACGTGGTTGATAAGTCTACCAACATGGATTGGTACGAAGGACCAACACTGCTCTACCATCTGGAAAACGTCTACATTGGCTCGGATCAAAACCATGTCGATGCCCGTTTCCCCGTTCAGTGGGTCATTCGCCCTCATTCTGACGAACATCACGATTTTCGCGGATACGCAGGTCGCGTTGCCGGCGGAGTCTTCAAACCCGGCGACGACGTCATCGTTCAGCCCTCCGGATTTACCACCAAGATCAAAGCGATCGAAGGTTTCAAGGGGCAGGAGTCCGAGGCCTTTGCTCCCCTCTCCTGCACTATTACGCTGGAAGACGAGATCGATATCAGTCGTGGGGACATGATCTCGAAGCCAAACAATCCCCCGAAAAAAGACCAGCTAATTGAAGCAATGATCTGCTGGTTTTCAGAAGACAGTCAGCTTTCTCCGCGGAGCAAATATATTCTGAGACACACCACCAACGAGGTCAAAGCCGTTGTTCAGGAGGTTCGCTACAAGGTGAACATCAATACGCTTCACAAAATCGAAGACGACAAGACCTTCACGCTCAATGAAATTGGTCGCGTTTCCATCCGGACATCCGCACCGCTTCTCTTCGATTCTTATCGGAGAAACCGCACCACCGGCAGTTTTGTTCTCATCGATGCGCAGACCAATGAAACGGTCGCCGCAGGAATGATCGTCTGATTTTGAAGTGGCTATCCTAAGCGATTGACAGCCACTTCGATTGCGCTTTATATACGGCCCGTCCGAAATTCGGTCGGTGCCGTCAATTCAATGTGATGGCGAGGTAGCCAAGTGGTAAGGCCGGGCTCTGCAAAAGCTCTATCGCGGGTTCGATTCCCGCCCTCGCCTCCATCATTCTGCGAAGCTGAATGCAAAGAGGACTCCCGGGCGGGAAGCGAAGATTCACTGCGTAGCAGATCGTGCACACCGTGCAGGATAATTCCCGCCCTCGCCTCCATCATTTTCAGAAGGTATCAATCGTTAACGCCCCCCGGTTTTTAAAATGAGGCACAGGTCTGAGATGGTACCTAGTCCAACTTGGTTTACTCTAGGCCTCCTCGTTACAAGACCGGCCGATCTACTTTTTCTTTTTTCGAGGTGTCGCCCAGTGATCTACACTGCTATCGACTAGAAAATCGCCGGAAAGTGCTTCACGCCCCAGCAGCATGCGGTGGATCATTCGCTTGCGGCAAGTCAGACTGACAAGGATGCGCTTTTCGCGCCCACCAAGTTGCAGGATGGTTTCTACAAACAGGCGGTCGCGCCCGTCCCCAGTGCTGCTCCGGACACGCTTACGTAGTGCGATGGGTGCCTCAAGAGTGAGATTACGACTGGTCTTTCGTGACAACCGCACCGTGAATCGCACCCGATCGCCGGGAAGCTCCTCAATACTGGAACAGTCAATCGCACTGCTTTTGGCACCGGTGTCAGCTTTGGCTTTAAGCTTTAGATTCCACTCGGGAAGGGACACCCATTCTCTCCATCCGATGATCGCTGCTTTGGTCATAGGTCGTCAATATTATCTATTCCGATCTCGTCGTCCTCTTCCATTACGCTGTGCTCCTCCACGGTAATACTGGTAGCCAAGTCATCCCGCAGCTGATTTTCAAGCGAGTCGCCATCCAATTTGTCGACGCTTTTTTCAAGGGAACGGAATTGCTTCCGGGTATCCGTCAGGGCTATGTGGACGATGGGGTCTCCCGGCGATACGGCGGGCATAGTGGTCATGCCAAGCACGATGCCTTGATGCGGACTGAGAATTGTTCCTTGTGCTTCTCCTAACAGACCGGTGTTGGTCGCGAGGGGTTGATCCTTTTGCACGGTTTCTCCCGGCGCGACGTGAAACTTCAAGAATCCGCCATTGTCGGCCCTTACCCAGCTGGAACTATTGACCACCATTTGATGAGGTGAGGTGTCAGGGCGCACCGCATCCGTCATATCGATCATGTTCAATTCCTCCATGATGTGGTGGATCCCTCTCAGGGTCATGTCCTGGACTGAAGGCTCAACTTTCAAGGCTTCACCAGCTTCGAGAATGATTGTTGGGCATCCCGCTTTACAAGCCTCACGCCGGAGAGATCCATCTGGCCCCGTGTTGTTCACAATAACTTCGGCCCCAAAGGCATTGGCGAGCCTTTCGCAACCCGGATCTTCCATATCCGCGCGAACATTTGGAAAATTGGTCCGCCGAACTGCTGCGGTGTGAAGATCAACCAGATAGTCGCACCGTTTGACGACCTCATTCATAATCAAATGCGCAAGACGTCCTGTCAAGCTGCCGCCTCTGCTCCCGGGAAAGGTTCGATTCAAATCCCGGCGATCAGGAGTGTAGCGACTGTGGCGCTCGAAACCCATGATGTTGATCACCGGGACAAGAATTAGAGCGCCTCGTTTCAGTTCGAAGGGCGGCTCTTCAATCAGTTTTCGGATGGCGCCTGTGCCATTGATTTCATCACCGTGAACTGCAGCCGTTACTCCCAACACCGGACCATCTTCTTCTCCGCGCCACACCATAACCGGCAAACGAACGCCGACACCGGTAAAGTTTTCCCCGGCTTCAAGCCTGAAACGCTCACGCCCGCCAGGATTTACGCGCCTTTTCCCCCAACTACCGACAAGGCGCCTCCTTTTCTTAGTAGGCTTGCTCATTCCGTTGCAACCTCATCCATGGTGGTGCCTTCGGTTACCGGGGTAGAAGGCAAAGGCTTGAGCTTGCGCCGACGCTTCGGCTTGTCCGAGATCATGGACTTCATCGTCTGGAGTTTTCCGTAGCAAAGCAGAGAGTCGCCCGCCTGAAGCTCACGCGACGATTTTGGATTCGAAATCACCGACTCTCCGCGCTTAAGCGTGAGTACCACAACGTCCTGGTCTCGAAGGCCGGTCTGCTCAATCGTCTGACCGACAAAAATACTGCCTTCCGGGATATGAATATCGGTTACTCCGTAGCCGCGGCTTACCGTGAGCCGCTGCCGCAGGTCGATTTCAGGCATGTTGGCTTGATCACATATAAAGTCGATAACTTCGCCGGCAATATCAAGACCGGTTGCCCCTTCGATACCTTCCAAGCCGGGCGACGAATTGATTTCCATAATTTGGGGGCCATCTTTTCCTTCGAGCATGTCGACCCCACACACTTTGAGTCCCATGATCTGAGCTGCACGCACGGCCGCTTTTGTATAATCGGGATCCAATTCAATTGCCGTCGCCACACCGCCCCGATGCACATTGCTGCGAAATTCCTGCCCTTGAGCAGTACGCCGAATCGCCCCGACAACTCGATCGTTAATCACAAAAGCCCTTACATCCTTGCCTTTACTTTCGGCGACAAATTTCTGAATCAACACGTTTTGATTTGCACTATGTAGCGTCTCAATAATGGCCTTGGCGATTTCCGGCTTGTCCGCCAGAATCACCCCAACACCTTGCGTTCCTTCGATCAATTTGATGATAACAGGAGTCCCGCCTACTCGATCAATTGCGCCCTCAACATCTCCTTTTTCACTCACATAGGCGGTGCGGGGAATCCCAATGTCGTGGCGAGACAATATTTGCAAACTCCTTAATTTGTCCCGCGAATTACCGATACCATTAGCGGTGTTCGGCGTGTAAACATCCATCTGCTCAAATTGACGCACCACCGTCGTTCCATACCTGGTGATCGAAGTCCCGATACGAGGTAGGATCGCATCCGGAACATGGATCGCCTTGCCCTTGTAGTAAAGATCCGGTTCCCCCTCTTCCATGTCTATTGAGAAACGTAAGGGATCTCTTACAAGCACCTTGTGGTCCCGGTTTTTAGCAGCTTCAACGAGACGTCGAGTGGAATAGCACTCGGGTGCCCTGGAGAGAATAGTTAATTTCATGGAATAGAAAAATTTGGACCCATCAGAGAATTCCGACCGAGATTAAGAGACGCGATTGAAAGGGCGAACACAAGAATTGATTTTTTGTCAATACTCGCGTCTTCCAACTCTCACTGACATCGCTCAAGATCGCCTTCAGCCATCCCCACTTAGAAGCAAAAGTGCGGTTCAAACTGAACCTTCGCCTCCATCATTTCAGATAAGCTCTGTCACTATCTGCGCAGCTTTTTCACCTTCGAGCGTAGAACATCGATCAGGCCCGGGTCTGCTCCGGAGCGCAATTTGATCGAGAAAGTTCTCGCTGCTCTTTTCCCCTTCACTCTCCGGGTCGGACTCACCTTTAATTGATATCGCCGGTTATCCCCCGTGCCGACTCCGGCAACACGATGTCGGCCTGTTATCGTAGCCGCTGTATAGTTCTTTCTACCGCCGCTGAGTCGATAGTACCCGGCCTTCAATTTTACGGATCCCCTTGCTCCTTTCAGCAATAGAGTATCGGGCGCGCCGCCGTCATTCTCCAGATAGAAGGAGAAGTGCAGGGAACGATTTCGTTTCAAACGATGAATACTCGTCTGCCCTGCTCCGCTGGACGTGTAGTAGTCATTCCCCCGAGCCGAACCAGTTTTTAAATCCGGTCGTTGTAGCGGCCCCCACCAGACTTCAGCGAAATTTTCGAGCTCGTTGTAGTTGTCTTCAAAAGTGGTAAACATCACTCCTCGAAGCGTATCCAGGACGGCTGCCGATTCGACTGCGGTGATCCAGGCATTGTAGTTGGCAAGCACATCTTCATCGTAATAAGCGGCAATCATTTGCCTGTTTCCCAGCCCGTCAAAAAACTGAAGACTGGCTGATGCCTCGAACAGATTCCAGTTCATGACCGTTACATCGGTGTTCAATCCCGCCCAGGATCCGGCCATCGAATTATTCACCTGAAAGTAGTCGCTCACCGCGTTGTGATTTGGATCAAACATATCACTCCAGGTAAAAACAGGTTTTCCTCCCCCGTGGCTGAGAGTGAGATTGTAGGAGCGCTGAAAGTGGTCGGCGAGAACTTCACCGCTTAAATTAAAACTGGCAGCATCCGCCGGTTCATATCCCCCACTCCGTACCTCATCGTATTGCAGGAATAAGGCATCGGGGTTCAATTGAGTCGCCACTTCATCGATCAGAGACTGAAGCAAGGTATCCATTTCGGGAGCGGTCAGACTGCACATCACAGCGCCGTATGCGCCAATGTGAGCGTGATATCCCGAAATCAGGAATCGCTCGCCGTCCACTGCCGGATACGAAGCCTTGAGAGTCAATTTGGGAGACACATGAGCCGTGTCGAAATCGCCCTGATACCGATAATCCCCGACCTTTAAGTCCGCGATCTTTTCGTAATCCGTATCCTCAACAAGAGTCTGTCCCCCTGCTTCCTTCTTGAGTTCGAACGGCAGATCCTGACGCCGGACCAAATTGAGCAAAGGATCGGATTCAACTCGCAGCTCATCGATCCAGAACTTTCCTGAAGTTGCTCCCCAAATACCAATGGCGATCTCCACTTCTGTGTGGTTGAGGCTGTTGAACGCCACGCTTTGCTTCGTCCATCCGAGCGTCAATTGATCGGGCTTACCAATTCGAGTATTAGATCCTTCTCCGTCCGGTTCTTCCAACTCCCGGCGGAGCAACTCCTTCTCCTCAGCCCCACCTGTGACGAAGACCTCCGTGTATCTTGCCGAAAGGCTCTCCATTTTTGTCCAGAAACAAACCCGGTATTGTTGATAGGGCTGAACCTGAAATGCCTGAAAAACTCGACGATCATCGAAACCCGATTCCGGATCGGCCTCGAATCGAAGGGAAGCTGCTCCCTCGTGGAATTCGGTCTGGTCGACAAAAGAAACCTCGCCGGGACCGTCGGTGAAATATCCGTCGAAGGTTTGGTCGCCGATGTCGAAAGTCTCGAAATCCCCGTTCACAAACTGAGCTGTATTGACCGGGCGAAGAGTGTCACTTACCACCTCCATTGGAGCATTTACAACGGGATACCCAGCTGCCAGATTCGGATCGTGAACCAGCAAACTGGATGAGTATCCAATCGGCACGCATTCGATAATGACTTCCAGCCCAAGTTCACGGGCTCGCTGTGAAGGTTTCCGGAACTCCTCGATCCAGTTATCAATCTTCCAGAAAAAATTCGTCTTGGTGTCGGAAAGGATCACTCCGTTGTATCCGGCAGCGGCGGCTCGCTCGACCACAGAAACGGCGCGGGTTACTTCTTCCGGCAAATATGCATTCAGCCCAACGCGAACCCATTTTTTCTCCCAGGAATGCGGAGAATCTGCGGCTCTTCCCTGCTCCAGTATAAGAACAGCCGCCGCGCAAAGTATCCAGGCCACAAAATCACGAAGCCGCTCCAGGAAAAAGAGCGGTGCTGAAAAGGCAAAGAAGTTTCGCGGCGATTCCAAAGCTAGAGAGATCAGAAGACCTCGGAGGATATCTCTTTGAATCGCATAAAACAACGATAATTATCATTTTTATCAAATGTATCATTTTTGAGGCGCAATACTGATAAATTGCTCGTTTCGAATCCGGTTCTCTCCCTCGTATCTATAGGCGACGAGGGGGCCTCCTTTGGCACAGCCGAAATCCAGACAGGCAAAATTCGAAGAGATTCTTTCAGGACGATTTCCTTCCAATGCGTAGTGACCAAAAAAGGTGAGAAAGTCATCGCCGGTCTTCCCCATAAAACTGGACACTTCCATCAGGTTCGCAAATCCTGCGGCATTTTCTACATCGTTTCCAATCGCGACCTCACTCCACTTCCACTTTCTGTGGGGATCCAGCCACCATCCGATTCTTGCTTTGGTCCGTCGAACTCCATTGTGATCATGAAAAAATGATCCGTCCGGTAGTTTTGCTTCGATCCCTTTCAAAACCCGCTCCACCATCGCAAACTCTTCAGTCGATTTCGACCCTGCCCTCTGCAGGAAATTTGGATCTGTCAGAGTCGCCCCTCCCAATTTTTCGATGTCCGACTCGATCCAGGCGGCATGAACCAAACGAAGGTTTCCTAACTCCAAAGTAAAAGGCAGAGTTTTTACCCATTCCACGAATTCACCGATATCAGCGCCATGCTCCCGGAAACTGTCGAGAGTCTCTTTGTGCTGACAACAGTTGGCGTCGGTGTGTCGCCGCAGGTAGTCCCTGGAACCCTCCGAGCGGGTATGATAAAAAACCGCATTCAACTCATGATTTCCCATGACTGCGACGGCACTCCCTCTCTCCACCATCTTACGAACCAGTCGATACACCTCATAACTGTCCGGCCCGCGATCAATCAGGTCTCCGATGAACCCCGCAATCCGCCCCTCCGGATGGCCCCATCCATCCGGGCTGTCCATATATCCCATTTCGAGAAGAAGGGATTCCAGCATGGAAAACTCGCCATGCACATCCCCAATCAAGTCGAGCCCCTTGCTGATATTGAGTGTTCCTGTTACCTTGTCTGATGGTTTGCTTTCTTTCACAATGAGAGAGTAAACGACAAAACTGACTGTGAAATTTCCTATTTTGCATATAACATGACTATGCAGTCAGTAATGAATAAGCTTTTTCTAAAGAAAGGTCTCTCTCTCGACCGACTAAATTCCCTTATTCAAGTCGTCGATTCGGGAGGGATTGCCGCCGCCGCTCCCGGAGATCCTGTGAGACAAAGTCAATTCAGTCGACAAATTTCCCAGCTGGAAACCTTCTTTGGAGCCAACTTGACGGAACGTTCCGGAAAAGGAATACGCATCACCCGGGAAGGGCGGGAACTCGCACGGATTTCGAGACGCTTTGTGGCATCTCTGGAAGAATTTCACGGGAGGGCAAGCACCCGAAATTTCGAGATTCGAATCGCAGCGTCCGGGACCGTTCTCGACTGGCTGGTGATACCCGTAATCGTAGACCTGCGGCTCAAATTTCCCGAGTTGCAGATTCAGTTGATCGGGATGAAAACCAAAGACACCGCAGAAGCCGTTCGTGATGGGCTCGCCGACATCGGCGTCATTCGAAAAAGCGCTGTAATTTCCTCTTTTCGTCTGGAGGCAAATGGAGAGATCCCCGTACGATATCAGCTTTTCTGTTCCAGCGAGTTAGCAAGAAAACATCACTACGAAACAACGAGAATCCTGGAAGAGATCCCACTTGTTACAAACATGGGTGGTGAGTTCCGGGATCGCATGGAAAGCATTCTGTTTTCCGGCGAGAAATTGAGCAAAAATCCCGTGCGAATTGAGTGCAGTAGTTTTCGGGAAGCGATGGGAATACTGAAACGGGACAGAGGTGTCTGCGCGATACTTCCAACCTGGGCACGGACAGAGCTTTTACTGGATAATCAGTATGCCGGAATTGATCTTCCAACTCTGGAGAATTATGACCGCTCACTGACCGTCATCATTGATTCAAAACAGTTAGAAAACCGGCCGTTCCTGAGGAAATTCTCACGTCAGTTCAATGCCCGCTTGTGCGATGATTCGGAGAACTGAGCTCCTGTTCGAATCACAGAAAACGTGAATCCTGTACAGAGCACAGCCCCACCAGACACAAGTGCTTGGTGAGGCTGTTATTCCCCCCCCAAATTAATGGGGACTTAGTATCTCTTTATCAGGCTAAAAATGCAAGTGAAATACAGGGCACTATTAATATTTTTTTTAGAAGCATCGAAATCCCGAAGGCAATCATCATCAGCGCAAAAACTCTCGCCAACGTGAGATTGCATAGTTGTTTAACCCAAGCCCTTGCAAAGGTGGCCCCAATAACAATTGGCCAGAAGATGTTCCACTGGACCCATCCTGTGGCGGAAAACTGCGAAATCCCCTGCTTCTGCCCCCTGCCTGGCAGATAGACAAATGCGGGCACAATCACCTTTCCTCCACCATCCCCGCGGAGTCCTTCCATGATTCCGGCGAACACTCCAATTCCCGGACCGATTAAGAGAATTTTCATGCCTGCCGATTGAACTCTCGATCAACGAGCAGCAAGAACAGATCAAGATTTCGGAGCCAATCCGGCCACACGTTATTACGGCGAGCTTATTTCCCTCGATAAAGGGTTTCCACCTTGACCTGTGAAGTCGCCACCGTAAGTTGCCGCCCCCGATTACGGGCCCTTGTTGCAAGCGATGAATATCCACGAATACCAGGCTAAAGACTTATTTGAAAAATTCGGTGTCGCGACACCGAAAGGCAGTGTCGCCAACACTGCGGACGAAGCGAAAAGCGCAGCGGAATCGCTCGGCTCGGACCAGATCATGGTAAAAGCTCAGGTTCATGCAGGTGGACGCGGAAAAGGAACTTTTAAGAATGGTTTTCAGGGCGGGGTTCACATGGCCAGAACGCCTGCTGAGGCGGGAGAGTTTGCTGAAAAAATGATCGGTCAGACTTTGGTCACTCACCAGACCGGTGAAGAAGGTAAGTTCGTCAGCAAAGTGATGATCGCCGATGCGGTCGACATTGAGAAAGAGTATTACCTGGCCATCCTCATGGATCGCGAAAGTTGTGCGCCGGTCATCGTTGCTTCCACCGAGGGCGGAGTGAATATCGAGGAAGTCGCCGAAAGCACACCGGAGCTAATTCATCGCGAAGTGATCAACCCGCTGCTTGGATTGCAGGCTTACGAAGTGCGTAAACTCGCTGCAAAACTCGGCCTTTCGGGTGACACCGCCAAGCAATTCGGAAAACTTCTCGCCGGCGTCTACCGCCTTTTCATGGAATGCGATTGCTCCATGGTGGAAATCAACCCGCTCGTAACAACACCGGACGGTCAGGTTCTGGCTCTTGATGCGAAATTCGATTTCGACGACAACGCTCTCTACCGTCATCCTGATATCCAGGAGCTTCACGATCCCACCGAAGAGGATCCCCGCGAAGTGGAAGCCGCTAAGTATGACCTCAACTACATTGGTCTCGACGGCAACATTGCCTGCCTCGTGAATGGTGCCGGCCTCGCCATGGCGACCATGGACATTATCAAACATTACGGCGGAGATCCCGCCAACTTCCTTGATGTTGGCGGTGGTGCGACTCAGGAGCAGGTAAGAAATGCTTTCAAAATCATTCTGGGAGATCCCAACGTAAAAGGCATCCTCGTGAATATCTTCGGAGGCATCATGGATTGCGACGTAATCGCGAAAGGAATCGTCGCTGCTTGTGGCGAAGTGAATTTGAATATCCCATTGGTTGTTCGCCTCGAGGGCAACAATGTCGCGGCAGGAAAAGCCACTCTTGCAGGATCCGATGTGGATCTCATCGCCGGTGACGACCTCGCCGATGCAGCAGAAAAAATCGTGAAGGCCATCGCGGCTTAATTTCAAAACATTTGAAACTGAACACTTTATAAAACGATGGCTATTTTAGTAGACGAAAACACCAAAGTTCTGATTCAGGGGATCACTGGTTCCTTTGGAGGACGCCACACCCAGCTCAGCCTCGACTATGGCACCCAGATTGTTGCCGGTGTCACACCGGGAAAAGGCGGGCAAAAATTTGCAGACACGGTTCCTATTTTTAACACCGTTGAAGAAGCGGTCGCCGAAACCGGTGCCACGGTATCCGCAATCTTCGTTCCTCCGCCTTTTGCGGCCGACGCGATTCTTGAATCAGTAGATGCCGGTCTCGAACTCGCCGTTGCCATTACCGAAGGAATTCCGGTGATGGACATGATGAGAGTCCGCGCTGCCATGGAAGGCTCCAAAACCCGCCTCATCGGGCCGAACTGTCCTGGAATCGTAACTCCCGGCACCGGCGAAAATTCTCATGGCGGTTGCCGTATCGGCATCGCTCCCGGATACATTCACAAACGCGGGAATGTTGGAGTTGTATCCCGAAGCGGAACACTCACCTACGAAGCGGTCTGGCAACTTTCCGCTGTCGGCCTGGGGCAAAGCACCTGCGTTGGTATCGGCGGAGATCCGATCAACGGAACTTCTCACCTCGACGTCTTGAAGATGTTCAATGACGATCCCGAAACCGAATCGATTATTATGATTGGTGAAATCGGCGGAACCGCGGAAGAGGAAGCTGCTGCGTGGGCAAAAGATAACTGCAACAAACCAATCGCCGGATTCATCGCCGGAGCCACTGCTCCTCCCGGACGCCGCATGGGTCATGCCGGTGCGATTATTTCCGGAGGACAAGGTACCGCTGAAGCCAAGAAAGAGGCAATGCGCGATGCAGGGATCGAAGTCGCTGAGACGCCTGCCGAAATGGGTACAGCTTTGCTGAAGGCTTTAGGTTGATCTTTGATACGGAATCGTTATAAATTCGAACAAGATCATGTCGGAAGCACCAGAATACGCCAAGGGACTCGCAGGAGTCATCGCCAACGAATCTAAACTGTCGCAGGTTCGCGGCGAAGAGGGGGTTCTTCGTTATCTGGGTTATAACATCAGCGATCTAGTGGAGCACACCACCTTCGAAGAGGTGATGCACCTTTTGCATCGGGGGAAACTCCCGACGCAGAACGAGCTCGACGCCTTTACCGAGAAATTAAGATCCTATCGTGAACTCCCTGAAGGGGTGATTGAGTTTTTGAGAAATGCCCCTAAAGAGGCAGGCCCCATGGATATCATCCGGACCGGAGTTAGCATGCTGGGTCTTTATGACACCGACGGCGACTACCAGAATCGTGAGCTGAACGAGCAGCGTTCACTTGCTATTTGTGCCAAAATCCCTCTGATCGTTGCGTTCTTTCACCGTCTCCGTCAGGGACAGGATCTTCCTCAAGTCCGTAAAGACCTTCCAGAAGCGGCCCATTTCCTCTACCTCATCAACGGTGAGGAGCCCGGCCCTGAAGCGGCTAAGACTCTCGACGTCGCCTACATTATTCATGCGGACCATAGCATGAACGCCTCGACATTCTCCGCTCGTGTGACTATCGCGACCTTGTCTGATATTTATTCTGCGATCACTTCAGCTGTGGGAACCTTGAAAGGACCTCTTCACGGCGGCGCTAATGAAGGAGTCATTCAAATGCTCCACGAAATCGGAAGCCTCGACAAAGTCGATGCCTATGTCGAGGACTGCCTTACCAATAAGAAGAAGATCATGGGAATTGGTCACCGGGTCTACAAAGTACTCGATCCCCGTGCCCCTCATCTTCAAAAAATGGCGAAGAAGCTTACGGAAGAACTCGGTGAATCCAAGTGGCTGGCAATGTCCGAACGGATTGCTGAAATCATGCGGGAACGCAAAGGCCTGAATGCCAATGTCGATTTTTATTCGGCGACAGTTTACTACTCGCTGGGGATTCCTACGGATTTGTTCACACCTATTTTTGCTATTTCCCGTGCTGCCGGATGGACAGCGCAAGTTCTTGAGCAACTCGACGACAACCGTCTCTATCGTCCCTTGACGTACTACTCCGGTCCGACGGAAGATCAGCCAATCGTTCCGATTGCTGAAAGGTCGTAGTTCCTATTTCGGTGTGCAAAGAGGATGGCATTCTTCTTTACCACTCCAACCGTGATTTTAACGAAGGAATATTCGGGTGAATCTTTACAGCCTTGGCGAAGCACCTAGAGTGTAGCGATGCCCGCCAAGCAGAAATGGATCGTTAAGGATTCGCCAGACCCCGATCTCGTTAGAGAGAATTGTGAACGTTTTTCACTGGCTGCTTCGGTAATCTCAATCGCCCTTCAGCGCGGCTTCGAAAACCCCGAAGATCTCGAGCAATTTCTTTACCCCCGACTCAAGGATCTGGGCGACCCTTTCAGTCTTCCAGGTGTTTCCAGTGCCGTTCAGAGAATCTTTGAAGCGGTCGACAATAACGAGTCCGTAGTGCTTTACGGAGACTACGATGTGGATGGCGTCAGCTCGATTGCCCTGCTCCATCATTTCCTTGCCGCTTACGGTCTGAAGCCCCGCTGTTTTCTTCCCACCCGACTCGAAGAAGGGTACGGACTCAGCATCCAGGGAATCGAACACAGCTTCGGAGACGATCCACCAACCCTCTTGATCGCGGCCGACTGCGGAACCAACTCCCGGGATGAAGCTCAGTTCCTCAAAGAACTGGGAATCGACCTCATCATTCTGGATCATCACGAACCTTCAACGGATGGCGTTGCGCAATGCGTTGCTCTTGTGAATCCGAAAGTCGGAAAGGATTTTCACTACCTTTGCACCGGCGGAGTGGTTTTCAAAGTAGGCCACGCCCTCTTGAAAACCCGCCCTCTCCCGGACTTTGATCTAAAGGAATATCTCGATCTCGTAGCCCTCGCAACCATCGCCGATATCGTTCCGCTGGAGGATGAAAACCGAATCTATTCGCGCCGCGGTCTCATGCAACTCGACCGCACCATCCATCCCGGACTGGTTGCTCTGAAATCTATTGCAGGAGTAAGCTCTCAGGCCGGGGCTCACGACGTTGGTTTTAAGCCTGTCTCTTATACACATCTGACGCTGCCGACGAAGAGGATAGTGTAG
>CAJXQE010000169.1 GCA_913058215.1 uncultured Verrucomicrobiales bacterium | reverse complement strand
GTCATCGCCGAATGCGGTTAAAAATAGAACTGTCCCCAATCTTTGGTGGAGACCCTGGAGACCCGCTAAAAGTGGTCGGGATGACTGGATTCGAACCAGCGACCTCCTGGTCCCAAACCAGGCGCACTACCAAGCTGTGCTACATCCCGCTAACTTTGCGAGGGCGCGAATATCAATCATTTCGTTCGTGTTTCAAGCGGGAATTGCGCAAATTCCCGATTCCTTTCTCTCCTGCTCTTTTTTGAATCTTCTCTCTCACGAGAAGAGCGGTATTTCCGAAAACTGCGAGCCTTGAAAAAAGACTGCGAATACCGACGCTACGAATCCGTCGAAACCAGTTGGTGATTCCCCGAAAAGAGATACCTTGTCAGCCAACTTTTTAAAGCCATGCCCGAAACAGAAGACACGCAGCGCAAGACTCTCGATCAACGGAACCAGATGTCCGATCTGGAACGATTGCGTCATTCCACCGCCCACGTCATGGCAACCGCAATTGCCCGACTCTGGCCCGATGCTCAGTTCGCTGCAGGTCCTCCGGTCGAGGGTGGTTTTTATTACGATGTTGATCTGGAACACCGCGTCAGCCCCGATGATTTCGAGGCCATCGAAGCGGAGATGAAAAAAGTGGTGAAAGAGAATCAAGTCTTTGAGCGGGCAATCGTCTCCCGCGACGAAGCACTCGATATGGCAAAGAGCGGACGTCTCGCTGCCCTCGGGGAACGCGACACTCCCAGCACTTTCAAAATTGATCTGCTGAATGACATTCCTGAAGACGAGGAAATTTCCCTGTTTAAGAACGGCGACTTCTGGGATCTCTGTGCCGGACCTCATGTGGGCCGGACCGGTAACTGCAAAGCCTACAAACTGATGTCAGTTGCCAGCGCCTTCTACAAGGGCGATGCCGCTAATCCCCAATTGCAGCGAATTTACGGAACGGCTTTCAAAAATAAGACCCAACTGGGAGAGCACCTCGAGCGTTTGGAAGAAGCCAAACAACGCGATCACCGCAAACTCGGAAAGGAACTCGATCTGTTTCATATCGACGAGATGGTCGGTCAGGGTCTCGTTCTCTGGAAACCGAATGGAGCTATCATTCGCCAGGAATTGCAGAACTTTATTTCCTCACACCTCGAAAGGCAGGGATACAGCCAGGTGTTTACTCCTCACATTGGGAAACTCGATCTCTATCGGACTTCGGGTCACTTTCCTTATTATCAGGATTCGCAGTATCCGCCTATCGTCGAGCGGGATAACCTTCAGACAATGGCTGAAGATGGCTGCAGCTGTGGCGAACTCGCAAACCGACTCGAGAAAGGTGAGATTGAAGGCTTTTTGTTGAAGCCGATGAATTGTCCGCACCACATCAAGGTGTATCAGAGCAATCACCACAGCTATCGCGATCTTCCGGTTCGCCTCGCCGAATTCGGAACCGTCTATCGCTACGAACAATCCGGGGAGCTCGGCGGAATGACCCGTGTCCGGGGATTTACCCAGGATGACGCCCACCTTTTCTGCACCGAGGAGCAGGTTCGCGATGAAATCCTCGGCTGTCTTGAGTTGGTGAAAATCGTTCTCGGCACGCTGGGAATGGAAGACTACCGGGTCAGAGTTGGCCTGCGGGATCCCGATTCCACGAAGTATGTCGGAGATCCGGAAAAATGGCAGAAAGCGGAAGATGCTCTTCGTGATGCAGCGAAGAGCCTCGGAACCGATTTTACAGAGGAGCCCGGCGAGGCTGCCTTTTACGGTCCGAAAATTGACTTCGTGGTCAAAGATGTGATCGGCCGTGAGTGGCAGCTCGGGACCGTTCAGGTGGATTACAATCTGCCGGTGCGCTTCGGACTCGAATACATCGGCGCTGACAACACAAGCCACACTCCGGTCATGATTCACCGGGCACCGTTCGGATCGATGGAACGTTTTGTCGGCGTTCTAATCGAGCATTTCGCGGGCAAATTCCCGATCTGGCTTTCCCCTCAGCAGGTTCGCGTTTTGCCCATCTCTGAAAAATTCAACGACGACGCGGATGCGATCGTCAAAACTCTGAAGGAAAACGGAATTCGGGTCTCTGCCGACAAAGCGGACGAGAAAGTTGGGGCAAAGATAAGACTTGCTCAACTCGACCGGATTCCTTATATGTTAATTATAGGAGCGAAAGAACAGGAAGCTAAACAGGTATCCGTTCGTCACCGGGATCGTGGTGATGAAGGAGCAATCGGCGTCGATATTTTTCTATCGAATGTTCTTGAAGAAATCCGCTCTCGAAGTCTGTGATGGGTGGTTTTTCAAAATCCACTTTCACGACCGGCATCCCATCGCTCTTAAGAAAAGCAGGGGAAGCCAGAAAGAATTCATTTTTCCCGCATAAAGGGACAACTGTAGACATCATACAAAAACACAAAGAAATACTGGAGGTAACCTGCTATCGCTAAAAGACCCATGAGAAAAAGGCCGCGTGTTCCACGCACGCGGGTGAACGAAAGAATTCGCGCTTCGGAGATCCGTGTGATCTACGGGGAACACAACGCGGTTCTTCCGACATATAAAGCGCTCGCCAAAGCGAAAGAACTTGGTTTAGACCTGGTTGAAATCGCTCCCAATGCGAGACCTCCGGTTTGTCAGATCGTTGATTACGGCAAGTGGAAATACAAGCAGAAGAAGCAGAAGAAGGCTGAGAAGCCTAAGAAGCGCGAGAAGGAAGTGAAATTCCGCGTGAATATTGATCCGCATGATTACGGGATCAAAATGACTCGTGCCGAAGATTTCCTCAGTGGCGGTTTCAAAGTCAGAATTCAGCTCCAGTTTCGCGGTCGCCAAATGGCCCACAAAGAACTCGGGTTTGTACTGATGGAGCGAGTCAAAGTTGACCTCGAAGGCGTTGCCCATGTCGACCTTGAGCCAAAGCTCAACAATCGGAATATTTTGATGATGTTGTCCCCTCTTCCTCCGGAGAAGCAGGTGAGAAAATATCGTCAGGATGACGAAGAGGTGGATCTCGATGCTCACGACGAAGCGGAAGCTGCGGAAGATGATCACGACGACAACGAAGGTGACGACGACGGAGGTATTCAGGATGAAGATTCCGCTGTTGATGAAGAAACTTCGGAGGATTCCGCCAAGGAAGAAGAAAAAGACTGATTCCTTGAAGCATTCTTTTTCGAATCAATTGCTGTATTGAGTGGAAAGCTCCTTTTATTCGACATCGACGGAACTCTGATCGATTCCGCCGGTGTCGGTTTACTCTCGCTTCGGGAAGGTTTTTTCGGAGCTTTTCCGGAGCTCGAAGGTCGAGCGGAGAATTTTCCTGAACTTCAGCTGGGTGGAGCCACCGACGGAGGTGTCGCCATGCAGATTTTCGAAGCCTTCGGCATCGAGGACACCGGGAATCACCGACGAACCTTCTATGAACTTTACTCGTTCAGACTGTTGGATAATCTGAGGTTCAGCAAACCACGCAGCGCCAGAATTCTCTCCGGAGTAGAAAAACTTCTCGACCATATTGCAGAGGATACCGATCACCAATCAGCTCTCCTCACAGGAAATGCAGAGAGAGGCGCCAAAATAAAGACCGCTCATTTCGGGATCGATCATCATTTTCCTTTCGGAGCCTATGGTGACGATCATCATGACCGAAATGAGCTAGGTCCCATCGCCATCAAGCGCGCTGAGCAGCACTCCGGAGTCCGGTTTTCGGGGGATCAGGTAGTAGTAATCGGCGATACCCCCCGTGATATCGAGTGCGCCAGGGCCTGCGGCGCCTCAGTAATTGCGGTCACAACCGGTTCAGCCAGCCGCGAAGTTTTGGCAGAATGCGAACCTGATTATCTTTTTGATGACTTGTCGGATACAGAGGCAATAGTATGCGCCCTGAAAAAGTAAGCCTGTAACCCTTATTCCTTTACAAAAACTCCAATATCTGGTGTCTTTACCATTCCGAATCCTTGATTCGCACAAACCTACCTTTTTATGAAAAACACGATTATTACCCTCCTCGTAGCCATCCTTATCGTCGGCATTGTTAACCTGCTCTCAGCCTTCGGTGTTATTGGCGGATCCGGCGGTGGCAGCAGCAGTGGCGCTGAATACAAAGTCCTCAATGCTCTGCAAATGGACAATATCGGTTTTATTGCGATCGCAGAAGAAGAGGGAATCGAAGTCGGTGAAGACGGCAAAATCAATTTCCCTAAGGAAATGGTTGAAACGATTGCCAAGGTAAATCTTCTTCCACGCACGATCAGCGAAGTCGAAAAAGACGGTGGTTGGGAATTCGTCGGCGCGACCGGTGACAACCACTACATCTTCCGCAAGTAAGAACCGGACTTGAAGTCCGATACTATTTTAACGATTCAACCCTGTCAGGTCCTCGATCTGACAGGGTTATTTTTTTGGCGTGATGCCTTGAGGCATTTCCATAAACGTTTTGCTCCGACTCTTTCTAAAGACGGGAAAAGCTGATCACCGCGCCAGAGAATACCCAGCCCAGACCGCGCAAATCCCCACGACAACGCTGGCGATAACATTGAGTGCAGCCAGCCCTGTTTGGCCTGATCGAAGAAGGTCGAAGGTGTTCCACCCAAAGGTGGAAAAGGTCGTCAGACTCCCCAGGAAACCGGTAAAAATGCCGAGCCGGAGCGCTTCAGACAGAAGTTTCTTTTCTTCGATTGTTCCGTAAAGCCAGCCGAAAAGCAGGCAGCCCACGACATTGGCGACAAAAATCCCCAAGGGCAAACCGGAGTCACCGCGAAAGGAATCCAGCCATTTCGCCAGCCCCCATCGCGACAGCGCGCCAAGGGCACCGCCTGTCGCGATCATAAGAACGGCTTTCATCAATGGAAGGGTTCCGGCTCGATCAGTAGTTGAGCATTTCCAGGTTTTTCAAAACAAACTGACCGTTCTTCCGGATCAACTTGCCGTCGAAGTAAATTTCCCCACCGCCGTAATCCGGGCGCTGAATATTCACCAGGTCCCAGTGAACAGAACTGCGATTGCCATTGTCAGCGACTTCATAAGCCTGCCCTGGAGTGAAGTGAAAACTGCCGGCAATTTTCTCATCAAACAAGATATCGCGCATCGGCTGTTTGATCTCCGGATTAAAACCGATCGCAAACTCACCGATGTAGCGGGCGCCAGGATCGGTATCGAAAATTTTGTTGATCGCCTTGGTGTTGTTGGCGGACGCCTTGACGATTTTTCCTTTCTCAAATTCCAGCTTCACGTTGTCGAAAGCAATGCCCTGATAAATGGACGGAGCATTGTAAGAAATCACGCCCTCAACGGAATCCTTCACCGGTGCGGTAAAACACTCTCCGTCAGGAATGTTGTGATTTCCGCCACAGGCAATCGCCGGAATGTCTTTGATGCTGAATTTCAGATCTGTACCGGGGCCTTTGATATGAACGTTCTTTGTTTTCGTCATCAAGGTTTCCAAAGCATTCATCCCGCGCTTCAACTTGCCATAATCAAGCAAGCAGACACGGAAGTAGAAATCTTCGAATGCCTCGGTCGACATTCCTGCACTCTGCGCCATCGAAGCGTGAGGCCAACGGAGCACACACCAACGGGTTTTGTTGACACGTTGATTCAAAACCGGACGCATTTTCGTAGACAACATCTGCATCTTCTTCGCCGGGACATCCGCCATCTCGTTGACATTATGGCTGCCGCGAATCGCGATGTAGCAATCCATCGTTTTCATCTGGTGCATCGCGTTCTTCGCAATAATCGCATACTGATCTTCTGTCGCACCACGACCCATTTCCCGACTGATCTTTGCCTGGTGGACATTGACGAACGGAGTTCCTTTTGCAGCCCGAACTTCACGGATCAATGCGATGCCGACTGCTTCCGGGACGTCGAACAAATCGATGAGGACATTGTCTCCTTTTTTCGTTTGAGTGGAATAGCGGACGAGCTGCTTGGCGAGTTGGTCAATGCGAGGATCATGCATGGCAATACTGTCAGGCGAAAAGAGGGAAGTGAAAAGAGGAAATTGAGACATACAACCGTCAGGGCTGGAAATTCTGAATTTCTAAACTCAAATTCCCAACCCCGGTGCTCCCTTGATTCCTGAATTTTCGTGTTCCATTCTTTCACATTCGTGGTTTTCTCTTAACTGAACTCTCATGTCCGAAACGTTTCTATCCACCAATGCCGAAATCGCAGTCCTTCGAAACGAACTCGAAGCTCAGGGGAAAAAACTTGTCCTGACCAATGGCGTATTCGATCTGCTCCATGTGGGTCATGTTCGCTACCTCAACGAAGCAAAGGCTCTTGGCGATTGCCTCGTTGTAGCAATCAACGGAGACGAATCCGTTCGTGAGCTCAAAGGCCCCGGACGCCCTGTTCACACAGCAGAAGAACGCGCCGAAATCCTCTGCGGCCTTGAGTCAGTGGATCGCGTTGTCGTCTTTCATGAAAAACGGGCCAGCCGGGTGATTGAGGCAGTCGATCCTCACATTTACACCAAGGGCGGAGACTACACCCCTGACAGCCTGATCGATGAGGAGAAGCAACTGCTCGATCGACTTGGCGTTGAGATCCGAATCCTTTCTCTCGTTCCCGGTAAGTCGACCAGCGCGACTTTGAATCAGATCAGCGAAGAGGATCCGGATCGACAGAAGAAAATCGCCATCCTCGGTTCCGGGACTGGATCCAACTGTCTTGCGATATTGGAAGCCATCGAATCCGGAAAGCTCGAAACTGAAGTCGCCGTCATTCTGTCGGATGTTAGAGATGCAGGCATCCTCGACATTGCTCGCGATCACAATATTTCCGCGATCCACATCGATCCGGGCACGGAAAAGGGCGGTCAGTTAACTGACGCTGCCATCAAGGAAATCATGGATCGACTCATCGCTTCGAAAGTGGACCTGGTAGTATTGGCAGGCTTCATGCGGATCGTCCGCGAGCCACTGATGAGCCAGTTCCCCGGAAAGATCCTCAATATCCATCCCTCAATTCTCCCGAAATACCCGGGTCTTAATGCCTGCCGTCGGGCCATTGAAGCCGGCGAAAATGAATCCGGTTGCACGATACACCTGGTGGATGCCGGAGTGGACACCGGTGAGATTTTGCGCCAGGAAGCGGTTCCGATTTTGGAAGGTGATACGCCTGAGGCGCTGCAGGCTCGGATTCAGGAACAGGAACACCTTGCGTATCCGGAAGAAATCGCGGAGCAGCTGGCAAAGTAGCAGGAGCAAAAGCGCTCCTGCCTGTGCTAGCTCAAATCCACCGCAAAACTGTCGTCCGCTTTTACAGCGCGCACAAACGCGGCCATCAGTTTGATGACGTTTTCGACATCACCAAAATCAGCAAGCTCGACCACCGAATGCATGTAACGCAATGGCAGGGAAATCAGGGCACTGGGGATACCACCATTGAGATGGTAAATTGAATCGGTGTCCGTCCCGGTAAATCGAGAGGAAGCTTCGTGCTGGAGACTAATTCCGTTTTCCTCGGCGATTTCCATGAGCCTTGTCACCACGAGCGGATGATTGGCCGTACCATGAGTTAGACTTGGACCTCCGCCGAGAGTGATTTTCCCGTGCTGATTGTGATCAATGTCAGGACTGTCGGTTGCGTGAGTCACATCGAAGACGATACAAATGTCCGGCTTTAATCGCGTCGCCGCCATCGTCGCGCCGAAGCCTCCGATTTCTTCCTGCACAGCATTGAGAGCGACACAGCTGGCAGTGGGCTTTTCGGAATCGGCGGCAAGTTCGCGAATGACTTCCGAAATAATGAATCCACCGATCCGGTTATCGAGAGCCCGGCCCACGATCTGATTTTTCCCGAAAGGAACCGAGGACTCAGAATAAACCGCGGGATGGCCCACACGAATTCCCATCTCGGCGACTTCCTTTTCGTCCTTCGCGCCAATGTCGACAGCGAGTTGATGCATCTCAGGTGCTTTTTCACCATCCTTGCGATCACGAATGTGAATGGCGGTATTGCCGACGATTCCGGCCACCTCGCCTTTGTCGCCAAATAAAGTGATCCGTTTCCCACGAGCAGTCGCCCAATCCGATCCACCGATTCGGTCGATACGGAGAAAGCCCTTGTCGTCGATATGCTTCACCATGAATCCGATTTCGTCGGCATGGGCTTCGATCATGACCAGAGGCGCGGAATCGTCGCTCCCCTTCACCGTTCCCCAGGCACTGCCGTAGGCATCGTTGTCCACATCATCGGCGAATTGACGAACTCGCTTCGCCCACACTTTCTGCCCGCGGGATTCGAATCCGGTTGGGCTGGGCGTGTTGAGAAGCTCGTAAAGAAATTCTTTAGCGTCGTCGGTCATGTCGGAAGTTTTTGAGTACTCGGTTCGAAGTCTTCAGTTCAGAAAATGTGAATCACTCTTCACCGGAGGCTTCTTCACTGGCAGTGGGATCGCCATCACCTCCACCTTCGACTTCTTCAGTAGTCACTTCGCTTACCTCAGTTGCTTCGGTCGCTTCTGTCGCTTCGTCCCCGCCCTCTTCATCTTCCAAGTCGTCACTGACAACCCGGGCGATATCCTGAATGGACTCACCTTCTTTCGTTTTCATGAGAATCACTCCCTGTGCATTTCGACCTGTGAGTCGAGCGCTGGAAGCCTTGATACGAACGGACTGTCCTTTGTTCGTCATTAACATGATGTCGTCATCTTCAGAAACGCGGAGGGCTTTTACAACCCGTCCTGTTTTCTCAGTGACCTTCATCGTGATAACACCTTTTCCGCCGCGACCTTTGGTCGGGTAGTCTTCAAAGGGAGTTCGTTTTCCGAGTCCTTTTTCACTGACAACAAGAAGCTGTTCAGAATTGTCGACGACGGCGAGTGAGACGAGATAATCATCTTCACGAGGATTGATTCCTCGAACACCAGAGGAAGGCCGACCCATGAAGCGGATGTTGGATTCATTGGTACGAACGGCGTAACCTTTGCTCGTGATGAGTGAAATATCGTCGGTTCCATCGGTCATCTTCACGTCGATGAGCTCGTTGCCCTCTTCGATTTTGATGGCGATGATTCCGTCCTTCCGGAAATTGCGGAAGTCGGAGAGTTTCGTTTTCTTCACTTTACCGCTACGGGTCGCGAACAAAACAAACTGATCTTCTACAAAGGTGGCGTCTTTGTCCTCGTTGCCAACCGCAACAATACGGAGAACGGCCGCGATAGACTCCTCCGGCTTCAGATTAAGAAGGTTCTTAATCGATCGGCCTTTGGCGATACGACTGCCCTCGGGAATCTGGTAAACACGTTCGATGTAAACGCGTCCCGTATTCGTGAAGAACATGAGGTAATCGTGCGACGTTGCCGCGAACAAATGCTCGACGAAGTCGACTTCATCTTCTTCGTCGACGACCTCACGGGTTTCCATTCCCTTGAGACCTTTGCCTCCGCGGGCCTGGGTGCGGAATTCGGTGGAGAGAGTCCGCTTGATGTAACCACGATGGGAAATGGTGATCATGTTAGACTCATTCGCGATGAGATCTACATTCGCGATTTCACCTTCGTAAGCTGCGAAATCAGTCTTCCGGGGAGTCGCCCATTTTTCCTGAATCTCACGAAGCTCATCTTTGATGATCTGCAAAACACGTTCCTCGCGAGCGATGATATCGAGCAAGTCTTTGATCGTTTCGAGAAGCTCGTCGTAGTCGGCTTTGATCTTGTCACGCTCGAGTCCGACCAATTGATAAAGGCGGAGTTCCAGAATGTGGCTCACTTGAATGTCCGTTAAAACATAGCGTCCTTCGATGACGGTGAGACTCGGCTGACCACGAAGCAAGATGCCAAGTGCCTCGGCCTCTTCCGTAGAAAAGTTGTAAGCCTTGATTTTTTCACGGGCTTCATCTCGCGTTTTTGAATCGCGAATCATCTTGATGAAGTCATCAAGATTTCCAAGAGCAAGCAGATAAGCTTCCAGCTTCTCCGCGTTTTTCTCGGCCTGACGAAGCAGCCAGCGAGTCCGGCGCAGAATCACTTCGCGACGGTGTTCGATGTAACAAACGAGTGCGTCTTTTACTGAAAGCAGCTTGGGACGACGATCGTCGATCGCCAGCATATTGGCGGAATAGGAAGACTCAAGTGCCGTGTGTTTGTAGAGATTGTTCAGCACAACCTGTGCACGTGAATCACGCTTCAGATCAACCACGACACGGGTGTTTTCATCTGACTCATCCCGCACTGCAGAAATTTCGGGAAGAATCTTCTGGTTCGCCAGTTCAGCAATCCGCTCAACGAGACGCGCCCGGTTTACGACGTAGGGAATCTCGGTGATGATGATTTGCTCACGACCGGTTTTCGTTTCCTCAACCGTGGCCCGGCCTCGAACACGAATCGATCCGCGACCGGTTTTTGAGTAATCTTGAATCCCCTTTTGCCCGAGAATGGTACAGCCAGTAGGGAAATCAGGCCCCTTAATTAACTGCAACAACTGCTCGTGAGTGATCTCGGGATTATCGATCGTTGCGCACACGCCGTCGATGACTTCACCGAGGTTGTGCGGAGGAATGTTAGTGGCCATCCCCACCGCAATACCGGTTCCGCCATTCACGAGAAGATTGGGAACAGCTGCCGGGAAAACGACAGGCTCCTGACGGGTTTCGTCGTAGTTCTGGACGAAATCGACGGTGTCTTTCTCCATGTCCACCATCAGGACATGGCCCACGTGAGTGAGACGGGCCTCGGTATAACGCATTGCAGCGGGAGGGTCACCCTCAACTGATCCGAAGTTACCCTGACCTTGAATCAAAATCTCTCGCATCGTCCATGGCTGAGCCATGTTTACGAGAGTTGGGTAGATCGTCGCTTCACCGTGCGGGTGGTAGTTACCGGAGGTATCACCGCAAATTTTAGCGCATTTCCGGTAATGTTTCCCGGGTCCGAGGCCGAGATCATTCATCGCCAGGAGAATCCGTCGTTGCGACGGTTTCAAGCCATCCCGAGCATCAGGTAGTGCTCGCGAAATGATGACCGACATTGAATAGTCGAGGAACGAATTCGACATTTCATCGGCCACGGAAATGGGCTCGATGTCTCTGTCGTGAGGAGGGATTTCTGGAGTGTCGTCTGCCATGAAATTCTTAAGTAAAGTTGCAAAAAACGGGTGATAAAAAAATCAAACCCGGAAAAAAAGGAAGATGAATTAGATATCGAGATTCCGAACGCTTAAGGCATTGTCTTCAATGAATCGACGCCGTGGCTCCACGACATCCCCCATGAGAATGGTGAACATTTTGTCGGCTTCGACCATGTTGTCGTCATCCATTTTTACACGAAGAAGTTTGCGGTTACTCTTCTCCATCGTGGTGGTATAAAGCTCTTTCGCGTTCATCTCACCCAGACCCTTGAATCGTTGCAGTTGCATGCCGCGTTTTCCGATTTCAGTCACCGTATCGAGAATTTCAGGAACGCTGAACACAGGGTGGGATTTGGCACTGTCGCTTTCGCCTTCGAGCACTTCAAAGAGCGGGCTGTCCTGCGAAGAGAAATGTTCGATTGGCAGTCCCAATTCCGAAAGACGGGAGAGAACTTTTTGAATGGGCTTCGCTTCGTGAATTTCGATCAAGCGACCGCGGCGGGTGACCTCATGCTTTCCGGCCTTCGCAGCAGGAGCGGGAGCAGGAGTTTCTTCAGCCGCATCTTCAGCAGGCTCCTCAGTCTCAGCGTCGGTCACTTCTGCTTTTTCTTCACCGTCCTCAATCACTTCAGCGTCTTCAACCTCGATAACCTCGACTTCTTTTCTGCCGAAAAGGTGAAGGTCTCGATTCTCCGATGAGAAATCACGAAGCTCAGATTCGTCCACGAAATACTTCACGAAGATATTGTTCCCCTCGCGAATTTGAACCAGATATTCGGGTAGCCCCTCATCATTTCCTGCTGCCAGGTACTCTTCAAAATCACCCGAGTTACGCTCGATAATATCGTTGTACCGGCTGAGCTTTGAGAGCAATGTCAGGATCTCCCGCAAGGCCTCCGAACTGACTTCATCTTCTTTTCCGATGATTTTCAATCGCGCATCTTCCGAGCCCAGATCAATCAGAATTTTGCTCAAATCATCATCATCTGCGACATACTGCTCCTTTTTCTTCCTCGTGATTTTATACAGGGGCGGCTGAGCAATATAGACGTAACCCGCTTTCACGAGCGGCAACATCTGGCGACAGAAGAACGTCAACAAGAGCGTCCGAATGTGCGATCCGTCGACGTCCGCATCCGTCATGATGATCACTTTGTGGTAGCGAACCTTTTCGAGATTGAAGGCACCTTCCTGATCACCGTCACCGATTCCGGCTCCGAGCGCGGTGATCATCGTCTGAATCTCCTTGTTCTGAAGCACCTTATCGAGACGTGCTTTCTCTACGTTGATCAATTTACCTCGAATCGGCAAAATTGCCTGAGTGCGTCTATCCCGGCCCTGTTTGGCCGAGCCTCCAGCGGAATCTCCCTCCACAATATAGATTTCAGATTCTTTCGGATCGCGGGAAGAACAATCTGCCAGTTTCCCGGGCAAACCGCCCCCTGTCATCGCAGACTTCCGGACTGTTTCACGAGCTTTTCGAGCCGCTTCACGAGCACGGGCTGCATTGAGAACTTTCTCGACGAGCTTCTTGGCGAGGGCCGGATTCTCTTCGAAATACGAGGTCATTCCCTCGTAAACAATCGAGCCGACAACTCCTTCGACCTCGTTGTTCACGAGTTTCTCTTTCGTCTGCGAGCTGAAACGCGGGTTGGGGTGCTTGATCGAAATCACGCACATGATTCCTTCACGCGCATCTTCACCGGAAATGGCAGGATCCTTGTCCTTGAGGAGTTTATTTGCTTTGGCGTAGTTGTTCACCGCGCGGGTCAAGGCTCCGCGAAAACCGGAGAGGTGAGCACCTCCGTCGCCGTTGGGAATGGAGTTGGCGAAACAAAGGATGTTCTCGTGATAGTCGCCGGTGTACTGCATCACGACGTCTGCATAACACTCGTCTTCAAGCGTTTTCCCGTCGTCATCGATTTCGACCATTCGCTTCCCTTTAAGGACGATTGGCTGGTCGTGAGTGAGCTCTTTGTTTTCGCCCATCTGGCGGACGAACTCTACGATTCCCTCTTCGTAGTAAAATTCTTTCGTGCGCTCGGTTTCGCCGCGCTCGTCGGTGAGGTGGATTCTCACTCCCGGGTTCAAGAAAGCCAGTTCACGCAAACGAGCGAGCAGGTAATCGAAGTTGAATTCAATTCCGCCCGTAAAGATGGTCGTGTCTGGATAGAAGCTGATCTTCGTTCCGGTTTCGTTCGGATCATCCAACTCGCCAATTACCTCAAGCGGCTTCGTTGTTTTCCCCCGCTCAAACTCAATGAGGTAAACTTTCCCGTCGCGGCGGATTTCCGCTTTGAACCAATCGGAAAGTGCGTTCACACACTTGGCGCCCACTCCGTGGAGACCACCGGAGAACTTATAAGCCCCCTGGCCGAATTTACCGCCGGCATGCAAGCGCGTCAGAACGAGCTCAACGGCGGGAATACCGGACTTCTCGTGGATGTCTACCGGAATACCCCGGCCATCATCCTCAACCGTGAGCGATCCGTCAGAATTGAGAGAAATAAGAATGTTGTCACAATGACCGGCGAGATGCTCATCAATTGAGTTATCCAGCACCTCAAATACCGCGTGGTGGAGTCCACGTTCCGTTGCCGGGTCACCGATATACATACCGGGTCTTTTCCGCACCGCATCCAGTCCCTCAAGCTGGTTAATCTGACTGGCATCGTAATCACCGGTCGGCTTCGGAGGTTCGTTATTTTCGTCTTCTTCGGGCATGAGAATAGCTGGTGTCGAGGGGATTGAGATGATTGCCAAAAAGCGTCCGCAGCAGCCCTCGATTCAGGGTTGCAAACAAGCGGTTTCCAGCTCACCCCACTAAAGAGAGAAACGAAGAAATATCAACGGTTTGCGGCCTTTTTGGGAAGAAAAATGGCAGTTTTGTCACCCATTTTTCGCAAATGACTGGATCGAGTGGGGAAATCCAATCAGGAAGCAATTTTTTAGCATTTTTCAGCGCTCTGTATCCGACAAATTCAGGACGTGTGAATGGTGTTCCTGATCGTCAATATCGATGCATTTGAAGGTCACTTTCGGCATCTCTAAAGTCGTATCAAACTCCATCAAACCGAAGCTGCATTTTTCGCTGTAGCCCCAGATCAGTCCTTCCGTTTTCACCACGCTGTGCGTGTGACGATTCGTCAATCTGGAACTCTCGAACTCATAAAAAGCAGGACCGTTCGGACGCGAAGTCTTCCGTAAATCGGTCCGGTGCCGGTCCGCCGCAATCAGAAAGGCGCCGTCGATCTTATTGGACTCAATATGGGAGAAAATCTCCTCTCTCTCTTCCGGGTATCCATCCCAGGGATCTTTGCTGCCCGGTTTGATTTTGGCAGTAAAAGGAACCGGCGACGCGATCACTTTGAATGTGGCCTCCGATTTTGAAAGGCCATCGAGAAGCCATTTTTTCTGCACCGGTCCCAGCATGCTGCCACCTTTCAAATCCCGATAGTAGCGTCCATCGAGCATGAAAAACTGCACGTCACCGATGGAGAAATCATACCAACAGCCTGGATTCGCCTCTCCGCCGCCGTAGGAAGGGTTCACCCAGTTCTGGCGAAAGATATTCCAAACCTGCCGTTTCCACGCCGGAGATTCGATTTCCGGACCGGGAACACAGTCATTTTTACCGAAGTCGTGATCGTCATAGATGGAATACACCGGCGTCGTCGAGATGAGCTTCCGCCATTCGGGCCGGCTTTGACGACGTGAATAACAGTAATGATTCGTGACGGAATGGGTCGGATCGTCGATGTAGACATTGTCACCAAGCAATAGCAAAGCCGAAGGTTGGTGGTTTCCAATCGTGTCCCACATCCGCTCCCATTCAGGGACAAAGCCGGCCCCGCCGCCAAATGCGACGGAGAATTTGGAAGAATCTCCCGACGCCGGATAAGTGGTAAATCCGAACGATTCCCGGTCGATCAACTCCCCGTCGATGTATATATTGCCCTGATAGGGAAGCCCGGCGCTGAGATCACTCAGCTTCAGGACGACGGTAAAATCGTTTTCTGCGGTAGCATGAGCGACTGTTGACTCGTGAACTCTGGACATCATTGGAACGCTGGCTTTCGCCGAAATGTTCTTTATTTCCCCGCCCAATCGCAGCCAGATGGATGCACCTCCGTCAGTCACCGCCCCCACCATCGGACCATGGATAATTCGGGAAGGCTTCTTTTCGGCTCTCCATTCCGCAAATCCCGGCGCTTCGTGGAGCTTTACCAGTAGTTCGCGGGGACCGGCCAGAAGGCGCTCAAACGGAAGCCCCGCTGTAACCGCAGCGCGCGCTTTTTCCATC
>CAJXQE010000168.1 GCA_913058215.1 uncultured Verrucomicrobiales bacterium | reverse complement strand
TCTACACTATCCTCTTCGTCGGCAGCGTCAGATGTGTATAAGAGACAGGAGTTGCTGAATTCCAAAGTGAATCACAAGGACTACATGTGCGATCTATCTTCCTGGGGTGCGGATCTCTGCGAGGCTGTCGGTTCGGAGAATTTCAAGTTGCTCTATGACATCTATCACATGCAGATCATGGAGGGTGACATCATCGCCACGATCAAAGAGCGAAACAAATATTTCAGCCACTACCACACAGGCGGAGTTCCCGGCCGCGCCGAAATTGATGAAACTCAGGAACTCAATTACCCGGCCATCATGCGGGCAATTGTTGAAACCGGCTTCGATGGTTGGGTCGCGCAGGAGTTCATCCCCAAACGCGATGACAAGATCGCTTCTTTGAAACAGGGGGTGGAGATTTGTACCGTCTGAAAAGTATTCTCCTCTATTCCCGATCATTGAGATGAAAGTCCTTGGCCTGGAATCTATCTCAATGGATCTCGAGGCTTCCGGATACTTCGTAAAGTGTATCGTCAATTCCGAAGCAGCGGTATTCTTCCCGGGGACAATCCAGCACCGTGACGTGAAACAGGAAGGCGTTTCTTACGAAGATGGCTATCTCGGAAATGCGATGGCGGCAACGATCACACCCACAGTCATGGATGTCCGGTTCCATCGCAATTATACTGACGACTTGGTGAGGTCCATTTTTTCGAGTCTTCTTCAAAGCCACGACATGAAATGGGCTTCGGGATTTGCCGTCCGATATCAGGGCCGTACCCTCAGCGAAGCAAATTTGTAGAACGACCGCTTCGTTTCTCTTTCCAGATCACTCAAGGTATCCGGATCGTAGAATCGAACTTCAGTCGATTTCTGCCCCAGCCCTGGAAAGCTTTCCGATTTATCGGCACCTTGCTTCGCGTAGATCGGCCGAAGCTTCATTGCTTCAGCCGGGATATTCAAGCCGCGCCCCACACCGTTAAGAAAATAGCGCCAATCCAAAACATCAAACCGAGAAGAGAAACTCCTTCATCGCTCCACTGTTTATCGTGTTTCCTGTATCTCCCGGAGGGGTTCCTGCCGAGTGTCGCTACTTTCAAAATGACCCAGCCTGTCGCATAGCAGACGACGTGAAACATTAGTTCCACAATGACTTCAAAGACAATCCGAAGGATCGCTTCGATGAATCCGCTAATCATCGGGTGTCGCGGAATTCGCTCTCCAAATGGGTAGTTGAATCAACTCACGGCAACTTCCACGGGCCGCGGACCTTATCATACTCCGCCTGCGGGAGGAGCACATACACCGGATACTTCTCGGGTACGATTTTTGCGATGAGTTGCTTGAGTTTTCCTTCGTCCATGGTCGTGCAGCCAGCTGTTGGTTTGGATCCGCCGCCGCGCCAGATGTGAAAGAAAATCGATGAGCCCATCCCGGGTTGCGCCTTGGGGAAAGCATTGTGGGCGATAAACATTTTCAGGGAGTGCGCGTGGTCGCCCTGCTTCATTTGAGCCCTTTTCTCTGCGCTTGATTTCGGTTCGTATTCAAGGCGGCGATATTGATTGTAGAGGGGGGAATTGACATCCTCATACCAAAGATCACGAGTGCCAACCTGGACATAACTCATCGTTGGTACCATTTTTATCGAAGGCGCATATCCCCAGGCTCCGCCGATGTAGAACACGCCGGCCGGAGCGCGCCAGTCCCCTTCTTTTTTCATTTTGGCACCGTCGGGAACCGGGCTCATTCCCCGGCCCCAGGCGAGTCCGCTTCTGCCAAGTCTACCCTTCCAGGAAGATCCTGTAGGTTTCCATCCCGGTCCCTTTTTCTCATAGAGAGTCAGGGTGACGTACGACGAGTCCCAGCCGGAGGCAACACCGACAAGGCACTGTGTCGTTTCGGGTGGGATTTCAAAAGCGCGGGCGCTTGAAACGGAAAGGACCGCGAGGAAGCCAAAGCAAAGAATTACGAAACGTTGGATCATGGAGGAAAATAACTTCATTTGTCTGAATAATCTATAGACGTTTGTGAATAGATTTTGTTAGCCGAAATGGAGGTCGAATGGCTCGAGTTCTCTTCATTCTCCGAAGTAAGGGGTGAGGAGTTTGAAATGGTCAACGGTCCGGTTCGACTCCTTCGCCGCGATAACGCTTGTGAAAAACCGGAGCGAAGCAGAGCAGAGGTAACCCGCAGGTCAGATTTGTGAGCTGAATCAAACTAACCACCCGGAGGGGGCTATCTCCCAGATCTTTGTCTCTCATTAAAGATGAGAAGGGATGCACTGCGACGGGGCAGGGCGAGTGTCCCCAAGGGACGGACTCTGGGAGTGCTTGTTACCTGTAAAACCCTACTGTTTCGGCTGAGTGGAATTCAGGATTACCTTAAAGATTGATTGTCCTTGGTATGGGCCACCATCAGAGGTGATATGCTCGTTGGCGTCCCAGTCATCGAACAGGATGGGATAAACGAAGACGAATCCTTCTCGCTTTTCGGCGGGTTGGATCACCTTTGTTAGAATGTCGGCCTGTTGGTCCGGGCTCACTTTCATGAACTCCTCCATCTGACCGGGATAGTCGATGTAGAGGTAATATTGACCGATGTCAGGATCCTGCCTCAGCTTTTCCAGGGTGCTGAGCCGAATGCTCCAATCGGCATCGTTGATCAGGAAGTTGGCAAAAGACAAATGTCCAAAGCCGGTCTTGTAACCACCCGCCATGTTGACCCCGATGGTTTCATAGCCAATTTCCTTTAGCTGTTTCAGTAATTTTCGGCCCTTCTGTTCGCCGTGCTTTTTGATGAAAGCGTTCCAGTTGTCCAGATTGACGGTTCGGATGGGGCGTTTCAGTGGCAGGCGGAAATTGTTTACTGCTGAGTCCCAGAAATATTTCTCTTTTCCCCAACTGATCCAGGTGATGTTCAGCTTGGGAATGATGAGGCAGTCCGGTGCCCCTGCTTCCTGGGCTGCATCGAGAAACTCGACGACGGTCATGGGTGAATTTCCCTCACGCACCGGGACTTGTGCTTTACGTTGCTGTTTTCCGGTGATGAACCGCTCCAGTACATGAGGTTTCAAATCCTCGATCATCTCCAGGATATCCTGGGCGTTGTATTTGTCGGGATACATCCACTGAGCGAATCCGCCTTCAGCATGTAGCCCCTGCGCGAGTGGAATAATGCGAATGTTAGTTCCTTCGGGTATTCGTGCTTTTTCATGTTCTTTAACGGATGGTGAATGCTCTTTGATCAGGGCAATTGCATTGTCAGCGAAACGGAACCCCATTCTTCGATAGCCTTCCGGCGGGCAATGCACTCCGTCGTCAGGTCCGTTCAAATCATCGGTATTGGCCCAAGTCGCGCCAGGATGACTTCCGGCGGCGATACCAATCCGACCAGCTGGAACGCCCACAACAAGTTGGGGGCAAATCACACCCAATTCGCCGGCGAAATCGACCAACCAATCGCCGGACTGCTCACCGATCTGGACAAGCGTGGCCTGCTTGAAGACACCCTGGTGATCTGGGGCGGGAGTTTGGACGAACGCCGGTCAGCGAGGGAAAGGATGGTCGTGACCACAACCCTTTCGCCTACACCACCTGGATGGCCGGCGGAGGCATACGAGGCGTCACAATCCACGGCGAAACCGACGAATTCGGCTGGAAGACTGTTAAGGACTGGGTCTCTGTTCACGACCTGCACGCTACCATTCTGCATTTGCTGGGTATCGATCACGAACTGTTGACATACCGCTTCAACGGCCGCGACTACCGGCTGACTGACGTCTACGGAAACGTCATCCGCGAATTCCTCGACACCTGACTACTGACGGGGATTTGCTTTCTCAATGACTTCTATCGGTGCGTCGGTCCTACCGGGTTTGAGGGGGGGCAGGGGGAGAAAGGGTGAAGTCTTGTCTTCTTGGAGGGAGTTGACCATGAAGACGGGTTGGGGTCAAGGCAAGTGAGCAGTTACTCTACTACACCGCTAGAAAATGTTGGGGTTTGGGTCGGAAAATCGGGGGGGGCTGTATTGCTCGCCGAATGGCTGCTGGGAATTCGCGTTTTTAAACCCGCCGCTTCGACGCTTCGACGCTTCGCTCCTGAGCGTCACGGCCTTCGATGATGTCAAAGACATGGTGGGTCCTCAGGTTGCAGAGGGTGGTGGCGAAGCGTGTATCCCTTCGATCGCGGGTTCTTTTCCGGTGATGAGACGATGGAGCGGAGAATCTTCATGGTAGTGGCAGGCGGGCGCTATCGAGTGCTGCTCAAGGCCGGGACCAGTCGAATTCCTGAGTGTATTTCTGTTTCGGCAGTCGGGGCCCGGAGGGAACTTCTTTCACGGGCAAATGGGCGGCGAGTTCCTGCATGATGGCGGCGTATTCTGATTGCTCAGCGAGGTTTTCGAACTCGTGAGGATCTTTGTGGTGATCGTAGAGTTCTTCATCGCCGTTGGCGTATCGAATGTAGCGCCAGTGCTCCGTGCGAACGGAATGATTTCCGATCATCTGGGTGGTAATGGCAGGATGGTTCCATTCGTGCGACGGATCCTTCAGCAATGGCAGCAAGCTATCACCCTGTTGGGCCGCGGCTGCGGGAATATCGCAAAGCTCTGTCAGCGTCGGAAAAAGATCGATCAACTCGACCGGGCGAGAGCATCGACCGCCTGGTTTCGTCACATCGGGAGCCACGATCATCAGCGGAACCCGGGTTGACTCCTCCCAGAGAGAACGCTTCTCCCAGTGCATCTTTTCGCCAATGTGGAAGCCGTGGTCCGACCAGAGAACGACGATGGTATCGTTAGCATGATCACTTTTGTCGAGAGCTGCGAGTAGTTGGCCGACGCAATAGTCTGTGTAGGTCGAGCAGGCAAGATAGGACGCAACTGCTTTTGTCCAGAGCCCGTGCCGCGTGATGTTGTGATGACTCATCGGGGTCGAGTCGAAGTAGCGGGTAAACTTCAATCCCATCGGAGGCAGGTCATCGAGATCATTTGCGCGAACTTCGGGTAAGAGCGTCGAAGTGAGCGGAAACTGGTCGTAGAACTCAGTCGGGGTAAACAGGGGCAGGTGAGGGGTGATCAATCCGACCGCGAGAAAGAAGGGTTTGTCGTATTCTTTTTGCAATTGTTCCGAGGCCCAGGTCGTGACCCGTCCGTCGTTCATCTCCTCTGGTGGCACCTCAATGGGACCGAAATCGAAAATGCTTGGCTCGGGGAGTCCGCTGACACCTTCAGGACCGATGAGCTTTCCCATCCATCCCCAACCGTGGCGTATGCCCCATTCATCCCAGGCGTCGACATCGCCTTCACCGCGATGGTAAATCTTTCCGGCTCCGATGGTGTGATACCCGTTCTTTCGGAAATGCTGGGGAATCGTGACGGCGTCCTTCAGGAGAGGAGCTTCCCGCATTTCCTGCTCGATGTCGTAAACGCCATTGGACCAAGGATAGGTGCCGGTCAGCAGGCTGCTTCGTGAGGGCTGGCAGATCGGAGCCTGGCAATGGGCATTGGTGAAAAGCACGCCTCGCTTCGCCAGGTCATCCATGTGCGGTGTCTTCGACTGCGGATGTCCGTCGAGGCAGCCAACCCAGTCATTCAGATCATCGATCGCAATGAAAAGCACGTTGGGTTTTTCTGCCGCGATGCACTCGATGCTTGCCTGTGTCGCAAGCACGAGCACGATGAAGGATGCCACGGATCGTATTTCACGCATGAACTCAGCCTCCCACGGATCGGCAAAGGGGAGCAATCACCCAGCCGAGCGTGAATGCGCCCACTAATTGAATTGATTGGAAATTGCTTTTCCAAGGAAAAAGTGAAGCCCTTCGGACCGGCGGGATTGACGGGAAGCAGGGGGGAGAAAGGGTGAATTTTCGTTCTCATGGGAAGAATTGGTCATGACAACAGGCCTGCGTCAAGCCTTGTGGCTTACTGCTAGGAATTCGCGTTTTCAACACCGCCGCATCATCACCGTGCAACGCCCCGGGTTGGAGGGGGTGCAATCCTCACCTCCCCCACCTGGTCGGGTCCTACCCGGGTTTTTTCCTATCCCGGAATTTGCCCGGCGTCATTCCATGTTGCTGGCGAAACACGGCATGCAGATGGGTTGCCTGGGCAAAGCCAACCTGTTCGGCGATCGTCTCCAGGGTGAAATCTGAATAAATCAGAAGATACTCGATTCGACTGATTCGCAGGCGGAGTAACTCTTCTTTAGGCGAGCGGCCCAGAGCTGCTTTCATTCTGCGTTCCAAGGTACTTCGGGAACAATTGAGACGATTGGCAACGTCGGTCACCGAAATACCATCACTAAGGCGTTCCCGGAAAATACGGCTGGCCTGGCTGACCAAACGGTCACGAACCGCCAGGTCATCGGACGACTCACGGGTAATGATACCGAGAGGCGGAAGTAAGACAGGATTGAGAGGAGGCGCCTCTCCGGCCATCAGTCGTGCCAGTAGACTTGCCGCTTCGTAACCCACCCGTTCCCCATCGAAGTTGACGCTGGACATTTCCGGCACCGAAAATTCACAGAGCGTCTCGTCGTTTTCACAACCCACGACCGCGACTTCTTCAGGGACCGAAATCCCTCCTCGACGGCATGCATCAAGAACATAGGTTCCCAATTTATCGCTGGTCGCGAAAACAGCGACAGGCTTTGGCGTCTGATCCAGGGCGCTGATAACGCTCTCCATATAGGAATCGTAATCCGAGAATTCTCCATGCTCCGGATTGGGTAATTCACGACAAGCTCGCCCGGCTCCGACGACCGTCTCTCTGAAGTTGTCGCTTCGTTCCAGGAAAAAATCCTGGGACTCCCGTGTGGTGTAAGCGAAATTTTCATAACCGCGCTCCAGGAAATGACCCGCGACCAGTTTCCCTATTTTCCGGTTGTCACACCCCACAAAAGGCCGCAGAGAATGGTAGCGCCGGGAGCGAAGCTCCACTTTTGGAATGTGGGAGTCCAAGACAGATTCCGGGGAAGGCGAGGGGTAAGTTTGAATGAGGATTCCATCACCATTCCAGGACTTCAACCACTGGGGCATCGCTTCCCCCGGCGCAAATGATTCAACAAGGGTTGCCCACGGACCTTTTTCTGCCAGAAATTTGCGCACTCCCGCAAGAATGGAGCGGGGATAGGATCTGCCCGTCTCGACCAGGATGGCGACCTGTTTAGTTCTCGTCTGATCCATTCCAATCTTGTGCAGCAAAAACATAGCTTCGCTGCTGCAAAGGCGGAGTTCAACAGCTGGATTGCTCTTCCCATGGTCGCCCGAAAAGGTATCCTGACGAAGCACTGATGAAACGGCCTTACCCATTCTACTCCTTTTATATCGTTCTTCTGACAGTGAGCCTGGCTGCCGGGGAACCCTTGCGATTTAATCAGGATGTTCTCCCTATCCTGTCGGACTATTGTTTTCAATGCCATGGCCCGGACCAGGGATCGCGGAAAGCGGACCTTCGATTGGATGACGTTGCGGTGCTCGAGCAGGAAGCTGACAGTGGGATGGAAATCATTGCCACCGGAGATCCGGATGCCAGCGAACTGATCTACAGGGTGACTACGGATGACAGCGATGAAGTCATGCCGCCTCCGGATTTTGCCAAGCAACTCGATGATAGCCAAAAAGCGATACTGGCGCGTTGGATCTCGGAGGGAGCCAAGTGGGAAAAGCACTGGGCATTCGAGCCGGTAATCAGGCCCGGGATTGTATCACGGGGTGATCAGGACCCGATCGACCACTTGATTAATCGGAAACTGGAAGAGCAATCAATCCAGCCCAACCCACCTGCCCCGCCGGCGATCTGGTTTCGCCGGGCGTCGCTGGATTTAACCGGTCTTCCTCCCGAACCGGAAGAGGTCGATCAATTTTTATCGGACCTCGATTTCGATGGCGCTGTAGAACGGCTTCTGAACAGTCACCGATATGGCGAGCGGATGGCGTGGGACTGGCTCGAGGCTTCGCGCTATGCCGATACGCACGGTTACCAGAAGGACAACCTTCGTTCGATGTGGGCCTGGCGCGACTGGGTCGTCTCGGCCTACAATCAAAATTTGCGATTCGATCAATTCACCATCGAACAGCTTGCCGGCGACCTTCTTCCCAATCCTTCCACGTCACAGCTGATCGCGACGGGTTTCAATCGGAATCACCGCATCAATGCCGAAGCGGGTGCTATCGATGAGGAGTTTCGCACCGAGTACGTGATCGATCGAGTCGATACCACGTCAACCGTTTGGATGGGATTAACCGCGGGCTGCGCGCGGTGTCACGATCACAAGTTTGATCCCTTGACCCAGCGCGAATTTTTCGAATTGTTTGCCTTCTTCAATAACATCGAAGAAAAAGGCTCCGATGGCGTTGCCGCGACTTCATCGCCGGACCTGCAAATCAAGCTTCGAGGCAGGGGAAAATTGATCGCCGCAAAAGCGGATGAGCTGCGCATGCGTGAAACTGAACTGAACAAGGCCGCAGCGAGTCAAACCGCGGAATTCACGAAGTGGGAAAAAGAGCAAAAACATATTCTCGAAAACGGTAATCACTGGATCGTCATCGAGCCGGAAAAGCTTACCGGTGACAACTCCGGTTCAACCTTTACCCTTCTACCGGATAGTTCGATTCTTTTTGGCGGAGCCAACCCGCTCAACGATACCCATCGCGTCTCCATTCATAGTCCCGGCCATCTAGAGATTCAATCGGTCCGGCTGGAAGCATTGAGTCACGAGTCGCTGACCCATCAGTCACTTTCCCGCAGCTTCAATGGAGACTTTCTGCTGTCCGATATGAACCTGCTCCTCAATGGGAATCCGGTAAAGTTTGGATCCGCGACCGCGACCATGGAAACCGAAACCAATTCCGTGAAACACGCGATTGATGGTCAATCTCTAACCGGTTGGTCGGTGGGAGGCGGTCAAAAAGGCCCCGCTATCGCCACGTTTGTTCTGACCGAGCCGATCATCCTCAAGATCGATGACGAGCTGGAGGTCCAGCTCGCCTACCTCTCGCGCGAGGAACAGTATTTCATCGGCAGATTTCGGATCAGTCTTGGAACCGGCAGGCCCGACGCCGGGGAAGTGTCCCAGTCAATCTACCAAGCGCTCACAGAAAGAGATAATCAGTCACTGCTGCGCGAATTTCGCGAAACATCAGAAACGCTGCAGGATTTACGGCAGGCAAGAAATACGGCTCGCGCTCAATTTACCGCTGCGGAAAAAGCCGCGGTGACCCGGGTTATGATCATGCGTGAACGCGAAGGCGAGCCACGTGAGACGCGCATCCTCAATCGTGGGCTCTATGATCAACCCGGTGAAATTGTTACGGCGGATGTTCCGAAATTTCTAACCCCTTCACTACCTCCGTCCGCTCCCCGAAACCGGCTCACCCTGGCGAAATGGCTGGTTAGCCCCGAACACCCGCTGACCGCTCGTGTGGCGGTAAACCGATTCTGGCAGCAGCTTTTCGGAACGGGAATCGTCAAGACATCCGAGGACTTCGGGCGTCAGGGTGAACGTCCCATCCATCCCCAATTGCTCGACTACCTGGCCTCCGAATTTGTCAGCAGCGGCTGGGATACGAAAGCGTTTCTGAAAAGGCTGGTTCTAACCGAGGCCTATCGTCGCAGTTCTGTCATTTCCAGGGAATCCGCGGAGAGGGATCCCGGCAATCGGCTTCTTGCACGGGGTCCGAGGCATCGTCTTCCGGCACCCGCAATCCGGGATCAGGTCCTGTTATTCGGCGGCTTACTGGTCGAAAAAATCGGAGGCCCTCCGGTGAGGCCCTGGCAGCCCGCGGGCCTTTGGGAGGCCGTCGCCGGAGTGAACAGCAACACCACAAAATACGTCCCTGACAGTGGTGAGGCGCGGTTCCGACGGAGTCTCTACACGCTTTGGAAGCGAGGTGTTCCGCCGCCCAATATGATTCTCTTCGATGCCGCCGCTCGCGAAGCTTGTACTGTAAAGCGCCAAAGTACCAACACGCCACTGCAGGCTCTCGTGACATTGAATGATCCCACCTTTTCGGATTCCGCCCTTGCTCTAGCTGCGCGGGAAACCCGAAACTCAGGTGAAGACAGCGAAGTGCTCCGGAATATGTGGCGTCGGGTTCAGGTCCGGGATCTTGCAGGGAAAGAACTCTCGATCCTGCGAACCGTGCTTAAAACCCAGATGGGGCACTACCAGTCAAATCACGACCTTGCGGTGCAGCGCACTGCCTCTGTTGATTCCGTCCCGGACCCTGTTCGCCTTGCCGCCTTCACCGAACTGGCGGAAATCCTCCTGAATCTCGATACCACCCTGACAAATTACTAGGCATTCACTTGCGTTATGAATCAACACACTCGCCGCCAGTTTCTCGGACAGGGATCACGCCTCGGAATTGGAGCGATGGCACTGGAATCACTGCTGCGGCGCGAAACGGGAGCAGCCGGGACTCCGCCTTCGGGAAAAGCTCGGCGGGTGATCTACCTTTGCCAATCCGGTGCGCCTTCCCAGATTGATCTCTTTGATTACAAACCATCCTTGGAAAAACGATACAATCAGGATCTTCCGGATTCGGTGAGAGATGGCCAGCGTCTCACGACGATGTCATCAGGACAGGAACGTTTTCCGATTGCTCCGGGCATTTTCAAGTTCAAGCGTCACGGACAAAGCGGCCAAACCGTAAGTGAATTACTTCCTCACATCGCCTCAATATCGGACCAGGTTTGCTACATCAAATCGATGCACACCGAAGCGATCAACCACGACCCGGCAATCACCTTTCTTCAAACGGGTGCAGAACAGGCCGGGCGGCCCAGTTTCGGGTCGTGGGTCAGTTACGGGCTCGGTTCAGGGAATGATGATCTTCCTTCGTTTGTCGTTCTGCTTTCCCGGGGCAGCGGTCGTCCCAACTGCCAGCCTCTCTACGATCGGCTATGGGGTAGTGGTTTTCTTCCTTCCAAACACCAGGGTGTCAAATTTCTCTCATCCGGTGATCCGGTTCTGTATCTGAAAAATCCCCCGGGGGTTTCGGACAAGACGCGGGAACGCAACTTGGAGGCGATCGCAAATCTCAATCACCTTCATCACGAATCTTACGGTGATGCCGAGACTCTCACTCGCATTGCTCAATACGAGTTGGCTCACCGGATGCAGGCATCAGTGCCGGGGGTCGCCGATCTTTCAGATGAACCGGAGTCCACTTTCAAACGTTATGGGCCGAGGGCCAGGATTCGGGGCACCTACGCCTACAACTGCCTCCTGGCTCGGCGTTTGATCGAGCGTGACGTACGTTTTGTGCAACTTTTTCACATGGGTTGGGACCAGCACAATGCGCTGCCCAAGCAAATCCGTGGTCAGTGCGCCGACACCGATCAACCTTCGGCGGCTCTGGTCAAGGACCTGTCAGAGCGCGGGCTACTTGACGATACTCTGGTAATCTGGGGCGGCGAATTCGGCAGGACCGTCTACAGCCAGGGAGCGCTCACCGAGGACAATTACGGCCGGGATCATCACCCTCGCTGCTTCACAATCTGGATGGCCGGTGCCGGGGTGAAAGCCGGGCACTGTCACGGGGTAACCGACGATTTTTCATACAACGTCGTTAAGGACCCGGTCCATATCCACGATCTCAATGCGACGATTCTTCATCTGTTGGGAATGGAGCATGAGAAGCTGACCTTTCGATATCAGGGCCGTGACTTTCGACTCACCGATGTTCACGGAAAAATCGTCAAGGGGCTCCTCGCTTAATAAAGAAGATTAACGTTTCATCGCTCAGGATTAATTGATTGGAAATTACATTTACAAAGAAAAAAATGAAGCCCTTCGGACCGGCGGGATTGAGGGGCTGCAACTGCGTAACTTCGGGGCGCCCGCTCTACAAACCGGGTTTCGGTTTGTAAGAGTTGATTCGGGGTGGACATGAGATTCTCCTTTTTAATCCAGAACGCCTATGATCAAAAAACTCTTACACCTGAAACACTGGCAATTTTTTCTTTTCTATGCTTTACCAGGGTTGATTTCGATTCTTTCCCTCGCTGCCATATTCGCCATTCGAATTCATTACGGAGATACTGAGGGCCCACAAGGCGCAATACTACCCCTCGTAATCCTCTACTTCGGCGGACCCCTTGTTATGATCGGTGCCGCCATGTCCTGGTTGTGGGCGGTCGCCGTCGGCCTGCAGCCAAAACTTCCGGAGGGCATGAAGATGAATCTCAAGGCATTTCAGTTCGCGTTCTGTGGCCCGATCGTCGTTATCCTGGTTGCTGCGTTTGCGATGTTGGCGGGGTGGGAAGGAGTGGGTTTTATTGCTGTCCTGTTTCTGGGCTGGGTCTATGCGATGGTTGGTGTATTTTACGTTCCCTGGTTTGTGGCCAAAACCTTGAAGTCCGTTGAGCTTCAGAGAACGGATTTGGGTTTTGCTGACTTCATATTGGAGTTCTTCCTAATTGGGTTGGGCCCGATCGGTGTCTGGTTCATCCAGCCGAAGATAAATCGCGTGGCGGCTTGAGAAACGCTGGTTGATTGATAGCGCGGGCAATTATTATTGATTGATTGGAAAGGGCGATTCTACAACTGGGCCCATCTGGGAACTGGAAAATACAAACTCGGTGTCTTTGCTCGTCGTAAGGGCAAGGAAGAACAAAAGGGAATCGATTTTGAGATTAAACAGGAAGATCCTGGAGTGAGGGATCCGGGAGACATTTCTATTCCCTAAAATAAATTCTATTCTGAAAAGGGTTTTTAATCCGTCCACTGCGAGAAAAAGGGGAAACTCCCTTTCCCTATTTTCGACAGATCTGGTATTCAAGTCCACAGTATGAAAAGATTTTCCTTCGTTCTCGCTCTCGGGTTTGTCCTTCTTTTATCCGATAAGGCTGCTGCCGATGAGTCACTCTCTGTTTCCATTTTCAAAGCAGACGTCACCCCACCGATTGGATCGCCGCTTTGCTTTGGTGCTATCAAGCCTGCGGCAACAGTTGAGGAACGGCTCACTGCTCGAGGGATTGTTTTGTTCGGAAATGGAAAGCCTATCGTTCTCTGCGTGGCGGATTTTGTGGTGATTGCCAACGCCAGCCATGATCGCTGGAAAGAAGCACTCGCGAAAGCCGCGGGGACGACGGTTGATCGGGTTTCTATGCATGTGGTCCACAATCATGACTCACCCGGATACGATGCTTCTGCGATGGCTGAACTGGACAAGGTCAAATTGGCTGACGTCATGAACCGACGGGCCGCACATGACAAAGCCATCTCGGACACAGCGGCTGCGGTTCTGGAGGCAGTGAAGAGAAAGACACCAGTCACTCACGTGGGATTCGGAAACGGAACAGTGAATAATTTTGCCTCCAACCGGCGGATCATAGGAGAAAACGGTAAGATCAAAATTGGCCGAATGAGCTCGACCCGAAATCCCAAAGCGATCGCAGCTCCAGAAGGAGTCATCGATCCTGAATTGAATCTGGTGACGTTCTGGAATGGGAATACCGCTATTGCCTCCCTCTCATTTTATGCATCCCATCCGCAAAGCTACTACGGACGCGGTGGAATGACACCGGACACTGTGGGTTTGGCGCGGAATCGCCGCTCACAGGATACCGGGGCTATGCATATCCACTTTGATGGTGCCGGGGGAAACATTGCCGCCGGGAAATACAACGACGGTTCACCTGAAGCCCGCGCTGCTTTGACGGATCGTATGGAGGAAGGAATGAAAGCTGCCTGGGATGCCCAAAACAAAAGCGCTGTCACATCGAAAGATATCGAATGGATAGCAGCTCCGACTCAACTCCCGTGGAATGGCCCCAACGACGAAGAGCAGTTAGCCATCATTTTGAAAAATCCTGAGGCCAAAGCAAAAGATCGCGTTCGTGCGGCGCGGGATCTGGTCTATTACCGGCTCTGGAAAGAGGGCCGCAAGATCAACATCAACTGTCTGCGAATCGGCGAGGGACGCCTTCTCTTTTTTCCCGGCGAACTTTTCGTCGAATACCAAATCGCCGCGAAGGCGATGCGTCCCGATCAGTTCACTGCGCTGGCAGCCTATGGGGATGGCGGACCGGGTTACATCGGAACGGCGATTGCCTACGAACAGGGCGGTTACGAAGTGAGCCGGGTGTCACGGACAGGTCCCGGCGTGGAAGCTGTCCTGACGGCCGTGACCAAAAAATTGCTCGATGCGGACTGAACAGGGTTGCCCCCTGACTTATTGATTGGAAATCGCTTTTATAAGGAAAAAAATGAAGGCCTTCGGACCGGCGGGATTTGTCAGTGACTTGAGAGTTGGTTACGTGGAGCAGGAAGCTCAAGTAAAAACGCGCGAGACTATTCCGACTCGATCCGGTAAAGATGATGCCGCGTGCGGAGAAACATCGCCTTTCCGAGCACCGCCGGAGAGGCCATGAATCCGGGACCACGCCGGGGATCGTCGAGTGGTGCGTCGGTGGCGAGGCTGTTCGTCGCCAGGACTTTGAATTCGCGGCCGGGCTCGATCACTGTTGTCTCGCCTTCAAGGCTGAAGAAATAAAGTTTTCCGTCTGCAAAGATCGGACACGCCCGGAATTTGCCGCCGACCCGCCCCTTCCATACGGGCGCTCCGGTCTTCGCCTCTACACAGACTAGAAAGCTGTCATCCATGGCGAAGTAAATCAGGTCATCCACCACGATGGGAGACGAATACTTGGGAAAAGATTTATCGATCTTCCAAACCACATGGGTGTCGGTCACCACGCCGCGGCCACCGGCCTTCACTGACATCATTTCCGCGCCCTTGCTGAATCCGGTGACGATGATGAAATGCCCATCGTGAAAGACAGGACGTGGGGCAGCAGAATAGGCTTGGTGTTCCACCCGCCAGAGTTCCTTGCCGGTCCGGGGATCGTATCCGTAGGCGGCCTTTGCACCCGTGCTGCACATCACCGGATTTCCGTCGATGGAAACGATCAATGGCGTGCTGTGTGCCTTGCGCCAGTCCCCGTCCTTGACCATCTGCTTGTCAACGTTCTCGTCATTCCAGGCAACCGAGCGGTCCGTCTTCCAGACGGTCTCTCCCGTGCGTTTGTCGAGGGCAACCAGGTACTGCAGGTCTGCTCCGTCAAAGGTTAGGATCAACAGGTCTTCGAAGAGCACGGGAGAAGAGGAAGCACCCCGGTAATGCCAGCACTTCAAGTCGTCCCGCTTCCAGAGGATCTTCCTGGAGCCGGTGTCGAGACAGGCGGTTCCGTATTGACCGTAGTGAAGGTAAACGCGGTCCGATTCGATAACAGCCGATGGCGTGGCGTAGCTGTTGTCCTTGGCCCCGTTGCCCTGGGACAGGGGTTCGTCTGTGTGAAACAACTTCTCATTGGCAATGATTTTCCCGGTCGTCGCATCCACGCAGAGAACGTAGAAGTCGTGACCATCGACCGTCGCTGTGGTCAGCCAGACCTGCTTGTCCATCACAATCGGCGAGGACAGACCGAGGAGAGGAGTCTCTGTCTTCCACTTCACGTTCT
>CAJXQE010000167.1 GCA_913058215.1 uncultured Verrucomicrobiales bacterium | reverse complement strand
ACGAGATCAGCCTCGGTCTCGTGGGCTCGGAGATGTGTATAAGAGACAGGAGTGTTGCTGAATCATCCCTCAAAGTTGGACTCTCCAGCTTCAGTTCTTCAAGGCAACGATCCCCGAACTTTTGCAGATAACTTTCCCACTCACTTTCATATCCCTTACCGGCGGCGGACAACTCTGCCATCTCTCGAATTCTGCGGGCGGGCTCGAGACTGATGATGTCATCGCCCCCCGTAACCAGAGGGTTCGGATCCGCTCCGTTTGCCCATTTGTCGCAAATTTTTCGCAGGACTCCAAACGCAATCATTCCCAGAAAATCGTTGATCAGGGGTGCATCCCACTTTTTCAACAATTGTTCTTCCAAATCCAGATAGCATTGCAAAGGCTCATCGATTTCCTCATTTTCCAGGGCTTGATCGAGACGGCGGTAAAAATGCTTCTTTGTTTTTTCGATACGGCTGGCTTGTCCGAACAGGCCGAAGACAGAACGGATCAGTGCTACTGCGTCGGCCAGTTTCCCCCGTCGACTTTCTTCGACAATTTTCCCCGCGATTTCCGATGGCAGGGCTTCTTTTACTCCCATCATCTGCTCCATGAACTCACGGTTCACAGAGAATCCCGGAAGGAGAGCGAGAACCCGGTACCAGTTCAGCAGATCGTAATAGACGTGACCGTTGATCTGCTCCAATAGACCGTCAAAGACTGAGTTCTGTTGGCGGATTCGACTTCCGGGCACATTCATCATCCGGCAGAACTGCCTGTATACTTCCGCATAAACCCGGCTCGCAAAGGAGAATGTCAGAGGCGAAGTCACGCCGCTGTAGCTCTCGGCGATGTTGCTGTTGTCCCAAATTCGACGAATCGGCGCCAGGGTGGTGATTGGTCGCGACTGAACCAGCCAAAGGTTTCCGGTAGCATCGCGACACCATTCAATATCCTGCGGCTGCCCAAAGAAGGCTTCGCATCGACGAACCAACTCAACAACATCCTCGAATTCTTCCACGGAGGATTCACCTTTCCCGATCCGGAAAGTTTCTCCATCGACCTCGCCGGAGACCAGCTTCTCTGCGGTGCCTTGCACTCTCGATATTACGACTACCCCTCTTTCATTGGTGACTGGATCAGCTGAAAACGCTACACCGCTTTCCTGAGCGTCGATCATGGCCTGGACCATGACTCTCGTTTCGGAAGCCTCATCCACTGAACCCGCTTCGCGATAAGCTTTCACCCTGTCTGAATTCGCCGACGCAAGGACCTCATCAATCTTCCTGCTGACATCCTCCTTTTCGACAAAGAGAAAGCTTTCATACTGACCGGCAAAGGAATGGGATTTGGAGTCTTCCCCCACTGCCGAAGAACGAACCGCAAAATTTTCGCCCGGCAAGCCTTCCAACATCTTCGCCAAGTCTAAAGGGACACCCTCTTCACACACAAAAAATGACGGGACCGGAAATCCAGCTTCATGCAGTTGGTGCAAAGCAGCAGCCTTCCCACCAAGTCGATCTTTGTTGTTAGCCTCTTTTTTCATTTCACCAATACGGGAATTAATCCAAGAACCAGATACATCGCAATGGTCCACAATCCGGACAGGGTTTCGAATTTGTGGCCCTTATTCAAAATGGCCAATACTGCGGCGAGCAGAAACAGCCCCCCCAAAGTCAGCGCAACAGGAAGAGCGAAACCAATCTGGATCGCCGCCAGAATGGAAAAGCCTCCCGTGATCGCCAACAACGCCAACCAGATAAAAGACGCACGACGTTTCCCCCAGAGAACGGAATAGGTGCGGACTCCCTCCTCCTCGTCACCGGGCCTCCGAATTTTTCTTCCAATCTCAATAACGCAGCCATTGAAAAAGCTCGCCGCGAGAAACCATCCGAGACCGGATCCGGGATTTCCATCCGCTACCATCCAATCACAAGCCGTCGCATAAAAATCCACCAGAGGCATGATTAGCATGTGCGTCCACAAGTAGGTAATCGGACGAGCCACGAGCCAGTCGCGGGCAAAAAATTCGACACTCATCAGGGCGAGATAGGTCCAGGCAATGACGAGGACCACGAGCAGTCCTGGTTCAAGCCAGATGGCCAGAGAAGCCTGAATCACAGCTCCGATCACAAACACTACCCCCAGAGATCGAAGCGTAATGAGACCTCGCGGAACCGGTCGGTAGGAACGATAGCGGGAGTCTTCTTCAAAATCCTTAAACTCATCAGCAATGCGAAGCTGAAGAAAAAATATGAAACAGGTTACGAAGGCAACTAGAAGCGATGCAATGGAAGGGAGTTCCAATTGTCCGCGCAGTAAGCCTGAAAAGCACACCGCGGATGAACTGAACGCGGCAATGAGCAGACCGTGGGCAAAGAGAGGGAATCTCTCTTTTTGATAGATCCACCAGCGATTCATCCGCGATTCTCCCGGGCAAGTTTTCGATGGGCTTTCGTGAAATCACCGGCCGCCATCGCTCCTATGATGGATAGTTCACCGGCGAGCAAAAGCCCTCCGCAGACTTCCGCCAGCGCACCGCTCTTCCCTTTACCGGCCAGCCCCATCATTGAGAGCCAACTGTTCTGATCCGGAAGACCGGTGCCGCCCCCTACAGTTCCTATAATTAGATTCGGCAGGGTCACAGCGGTGTAAAGATCACCGGAGTCAGTGACTTCAAAACGCGTCACTCCCACAGCTGACTCTGCGACGCAGGCAGCATCCTGTCCTGTCGCAATGTAGAGTGCGGTGAGACCGTTGGCATAGTGCCCCTGCACTCCGACCGTCCCACTGAGAACCCCACCGAGCGCAGACATTCTCCAGTATTTTTCCATCGCCTCCGGTGTGGTATGAAGGCGCTTCGCAATTAAATCTGCCGGGATGATACATTCAGAGGTGACTTTTTTTCCACGAACACTGGTAAAGGACTGTGCACTGGCCTTTTTATCGCCCGAGTAATTGCCTTCTACGTATGCTTCTTTCAAAGGAACCGGGGTATCGGAGAGGATGAATTCAAAAATGGCCTGGGTTGCAATCGTGACCATGTTTTGTCCCGACGCGTCTCCGGTGGTGAATTCAAAATCCAGGTAAACATGATTCCCTTCCACCGCGACACCCATGTCCACCAGCTTTCCGTGAGCGGTCGTAGAATCCGCAATCACCTTGAACTCCTCCAGACTTTCGGTGGCCCAAAGCACGAATTTTCCTAACTCTACTAATGACTCAAAAGCAAAAGCCGGCGCACGACTCACAGATTCATAGAGAAGAAAACTTCGGCAGCCGCCAGCCTGAGTCATGAGACAGGCGCCCCGATGGTAGGAAGCAACCAGAGCAGCTTCCGTTGTGGCAAGTGGAATAGGGTAGTCGCCGCTCGCGAAAAGCCCCCGAACGCGGAGTGGCCCCGCTACGCCGACCGGCATTGATACCGTTCCGACAAAATTTTCGATATTCCCCTGCCACCTCTCACCGGGAATGGTGCTTTCCGGAAAACTGGTTTCGCCCCCGGACAAATAATTACGCCGGCGAATCACTACATCATCCCCGCAGGAGACTCCCGAAGGAAACCGTTCAGGAAGATTCTCCTGATCGAGTTGCAATCGTTTCTCAAGTTCTTCGATTGAGCCGTTTTCCAGAACCCTTCGAATGTGGCTCCCCGTGAGTGATGCTTTTCCAGACATGTTTAGTATACAAGTGGTGTTGGAAAGAACTTACACACATTCCCGCAAACAGAGAATCGATAAACCCCGCGCAAACATCGATCATATCGATACAAGTGGATGCTTATTTCTCTCCAGGTTTTAGATGCTATACAGCAGAACGCCTATATCTGTCGGCTGATGAGGTCCATTCAAGTGTCGTATCGCGATAGGAAAAGGGCTCATTTTTCGGGGTAATCCTCAGCGTCCCATTCAAAGGATTGCCAAACCCTGCCGCTCAGGGCATCCTTATTCACAAAAAGCCCGGACTGATCTGTCGATTAACAGATTATATTTCGACTACAAGCTGCGACCATGGACCCTGCCTCAAAAATACTCAGACTCATCAAAGATCGAAATACTCTCCATCGGAAAGTGACGCTCGTTTTCATACTGATGGTGTTTTCAATTGCATCCAAAGCTGAAGAACCAAGCTTCTTTGGTATTCCTTTGCTCGATGACGGAAAACCCACCCCGGTCGCCGATCCCAAATCTGCCGAAGAAACACAAATTCCTCTTCAAGAGTCTAAAAAAACAAGAGAGATAGCGAATCGCTATCAAACTTTACGGACCAGACATTTTCTCCGAGCAAACCTGGAGTATGCCAAGGTTCTTGATCGACTCCTCACAGAAAGCATGGAGCGTAAAAATCTGGATGAAGCAAATTCTATCAACAGTGAGTTAGAGCGATTGAATTCGGAAATAGCGGCTCTAAAAGAGGACAAGCACCTGCCAGCTTTGGATGAAGGAAAAGACACTCTGAAATCGCCCTCTGCAGATCTGCTGAAGGCATACGGATCTCAGATATTTCAAAAATCTAAGGACGTCGTAAATCTGAACAGATTGTTTCTGATGGAAATGAAGAGACTTCAGAAAAAGTACCTCGAAGATGACAATCAAAATGAAGCCCGGGCAGTCGGCGCATTCGCACACAGACTCACCGAAGAGAACAACTCTCTCGCTGCTCTCAATGAGAATCTAAAGCCACTTCTGGATTCGGAAGTGACTGAGTATCTCTCGGGGAAAACCTGGAATGTTCCAAAAGGCAGGTATCCCGGCACCTACGAATTCCTTGCAGACAAAAGAGTTCTGAGATTGACCCCTAAAGGAAAAACCAGTTGGGAAGGATACTATGAAGTGCTCGGACCGAGAGTTATTCGTTGTATTGCCACCAAACCCAAACCTCCCAAGGGAAAAGGGGTCAGGACGATTAGTTTTAGTGCGGACTTTTCTCGATTCACTCAGGACTCCTTCGGCATCAAAGCAGACAGAGTAGAAAGTGACACAGAACTTTAATAATCAGACAGCTCTCGCGATAACTCCAATCTGACAAATTGCATTCAACAGGGGGAATCGATCAACTGGCCCTATCGAAACGTCACCCTGGTGCTGACCATGGCATCCCGTTCGTCGGTGACGGTGAGGAACCAGGTGTTGGCTTCCCGGGGCGGAATCCCGACGGTCACATATCCATCCAGAACGGTGGCCTCCTGCTTTTCCCACTTCCGAGCGGAACGCAGGCCTTTCTCCGTGGTGAAGTGAAGTGTCGCCGATTTAATCTTAGTCCTGGAGGAAACGTTCACCCGGAGACCTTCGTTCTTAGACAAGATACTGGACAAAACCGGTAGAGGAACCCCGCCACGACACTTACTGTCGATGAAGATTCCAATCTCGGCGGGCTCCCAACCGGGCTGATGCCCATGCCGCATGCGGGGCTCGATCCGGATCATTTTTTCTCCGGGAACCACGTCGAAGGACTTCATGTAACTGTCGAGTGGGTAATGAACGTCATGGGTTCCGTTGACGAAAAGAATCGGCACCTCGCATTTCACCAGCAAAGCAGAGGGATCCCAGCGCTTGATCCATTCTTTACGCTTGTCAGCCTCCAGGTCGTCGATCATTTTTTTCTGAACCGACTCTCCTTCGTAAAGAAAGCCGCAACCGTATACGGGAACGGCGGCTTTGAAGCGGTCGTCGACGGAGGCAACGAGACAAGTCGAATATCCGCCCCAACTGATTCCGGTGACCGCGGTCCGCTCAGGATCGACTTCAGGAAAGCTTCGCAAAAGGGAATGCGCCCGCATCACACTGGCGACGGTATGTGTTTGCCAATCGTCGGTGAGATCGCCGCCCACGTTTTGAAATTTTTCGACATGGCCGTGTTCCGGCCCACCCTTTTCCAGTCGGGTTCTCGATCCCTTTTGAAATCCAGTATCCTTTTTATATGCGCCGGTCGTTTCATCGCACTCAGGAGACGGAGGTCTACGTCCCGACAAATCCATCGCAATCGCGGCATATCCACGTTTCGCCCAGAGGTTCACCCACTCAGAAAATGCAGTACCACCGCCGCCATGGATCAGGACAACTCCGGGATAAGGCTTCTTTGTTTCCGTATTGCCGAGAGTTTCCGGACTCGCGTAAAAAGCGAAAGTTTCAGTCGCTTTGCCCTCGTAGGAAATCCCGTTCTCGTAGATGACTTCGCGAATCGGCTTTTCACTTTCGACCCAACGAAATTCCGGCGTCGATTTCAGAGCATCGAAATCCCAGGGAGACTTCAGTGGCTCCGCGTTCACGCTGACAACAAGAGTGGTTAAAAAGAGAGAGAAATTCAATCGAGTCATATCATTTTTGCTTCAACCATTTCACCGCATCGATCACAACATAACCATCGGCCCCTTCATTGGAAATGACGACCTTTGCCGTGGATCCCGCTTTGAAATCATAGGTTCCCACCGGGACAAAAAGATCCCCATGCGACGGTTTCTCTTTCTGATTCACTGTCGTTTCCTGAACTCCATCCGCATGATGAATTGAAACTTTGACATTGGTCGCCCGGTTTGAGTTTGGCGTGTAAGCGATCATAACCTCGTAAGGAGAAGCCTCTTTGATCGCGGTTTCAAAGGTAGCCGAAGATTTCCCATCGCGAGCGTCCTCGTCGTGGGAGTAATCGAAGTCGACAAACTTTTGGGAGGATGTGCTTCCCTTCCAATTCCCGGTGAGCTTCGCTTTGAGATTATCCACCACGATTCCTTCGATCTCTTTTGACGGAACACCGCGACCGTGCCCACTTCGACCAATCGGGCCGTCGTATTTCAAAACCTGTCCATCCGCCAGAAGACGCTTTTGCAAAGCCCCGTAATCGACATCCTGAACCGCCTGATCATTTTCCAGTGCGATCGCAGCAGCGGTCGCCGCGCTCTGCCCCAGGATCATAAAGACCGGTTCCATCCGGATTGATCCAAAGGCAATGTGCGAAGCCGAAACACAAACAGGCACGAGAAGATTCTGACACTGTTCCTTTTTCGGAGTGAGGGATCCGTAGGCAATTTCGTAGGGGCCGTTGGTGCTGACGCCGATATCGCCCTCGTTCTGAACAAAGCCATCCGGCTTGATGTAACGCTGCACATTGTGGGAGTCAATCGTGTAGGAACCCATCCCAACCGAGTCGGGAGTCGGGCGTTTTTTCCGAAGCTCATTTCCGGTCATGACGAAATCGCCGATCATGCGACGGGCTTCGCGGATGTACAACTGGTGAGACCAGTTCCCGTTGTCTTCGAACTCATCTTTGGGCAATCCCCAGGTATTCATTTTCTCCTGAATCTCTTTGGGAACACGCGGGTCATTGGCGACAAAATAGAGAAGCCCTTTCTGATAGGCCTCGTGCTCTTTGATAATCTCACGCCGACGTTCGTAACTCGCCTCGGGATAATCGTAATTCATCCCGATGTTGTCTGTGCTGAATGGCCCGTGGTTATTGGTGTCGGTCTTGTGATTGGGAATGACGTCAAATTTTCCGAAAGTATCCCGCCAGCCCGCGTCAAAAATCCGAATCATCAATTCATACTGTTTAGGATCGTATCCTTCCGGTTTCGGAAAAGGAATCCGGTTCTCCGGATGATTCGAAAGACACATCCGGAAACAGTAAGCCTGAACGCGATGATCGCCTTCCCCCTTCACTCCCGGATCTTCTGCACTGATTCGGGGTAGAACTCCGCTCTTTGGATCGTCGGGATCGACATAGGGACTGATCGGTTTCGATACAGCACCGAAGTGATGCCTATGATGCAGGACTCCGGTCTGCACTCCGTTCCATTCTTCCTCATACACACTGTTGGCTTCCCGGCCGACATGATAATCCACTCCGGCTGAAGCGATCAGATCACCTTCATAGGTGGTGTCCATAAAGATCAAACCGGAGAATTTCTTTTTGTCGAGGGTCGCGATGGAAACGATTTTTCCGTCCTTCACCTCCACACCATTTTCCCGATCCAGCCAGGAATCCCGATAAACAGGAATCTCGAATTCCCTGACGTAGTCTTCGAACACTTTCTCGGCGATCGATGGCTCAAAAATCCACATCGTCCGGGCGTCTCCATCCATTGCCGGAGTTCCCTGCCCTTTGTTTCCATATTCCTCCGGTTTCTGCCACTTCCACGTCCCGGGCTTCTGATAGTATTCCCAGACACGATGATAAAAATCGCGGGCAAGCCCTCCGATCACAGCCTTGTTTCCCGTGTCAGTCCATCCCAGCCCACCACTACTGAGGCCTCCGAGATGATCGTCAGGACTAACGATCACGACGGTCCGCCCCGACTTTTTCACCTGCACTGCGGCAATGACCGCCGCACAGGTCCCCCCGTAAATGACGACGTCGTGTTGATAATTCTCCTGCCCGTAACCCGTCCCCGCCAGGGCGACCGTAACCGACAACAACATAGAAATAGCATACCTTTTCACGGGCCCAGCCTAGGGACCTTCACTTCGTGAAACAAGCTCCCTTTTTCCGCCAAACTCTTTCTGTCCAATCCCCGTGAACTCACGAAAGAATCTCGTCAACGACTCGCCCGTGAACATCAGTCAGTCGAAAGTCGCGCCCTGAATAGCGGAAGGTGAGCTTCTTGTGATCAAATCCTAACAAGTGTAAAATTGTCGCATGCAAATCGTGGACGTGGACCGGGTCCTCAACCACAGAGAGAGCAAAGTCGTCAGTTTTCCCGTAACTCGTTCCTCCACGAACACCGGCACCGGCCATCCACACGGTGAATCCGTCGACATGATGATCACGACCCACCTGGTTAATTTTACTCGGTCCTTTTTGAATCGTCGAGGTCCGTCCCATCTCGCCTCCCCAAATGACAAGGGTATCATCCAGCATTCCTCGTTCTTCAAGATCAGTCAGTAACGCTGCGATTGGCTGATCGGAATCTCCGGTCAAAGCCTTGATTCTCGGCAACAATCCACTGTGATTATCCCAGGGCTGCCCCGCTCCGTGATAACACTGAATGTAGCGGACTCCCCTTTCGGCCAGACGTCTCGCCATGAGAAGATTCCGCCCGACCGGAGTATCCCCGTAGTTCTCGCGGATCGCTTCCGGCTCTTTGGTAATGTCGAAGGCATCTGTTGCGGCGCTCTGCATCCGAAAGGCGAGTTCCATGGAGTGAATTCTCGAATCGAGACGCTCATCCCCGGGGCGGAGGTTCTTGTGACCTTGATTGAGAAAGCGGGTTAGACCAAGTTGATTCCTTTGTGTACCCGACCGAATTCCTTTCCTCGTAAGATGTGGAATCAAATCCCCACCTTTTGCGTTGGTTTCAATGTGAGTGCCTTGAAAGACGCCCGGCAGAAATGCGCTGGTCCAATTGCGGGACTGCGCGGTCGGCATCCCGCTTGGCATCAGCACTACATAACCGGGCAGATCTTCACTTTCTGTCCCCAATCCGTATAGCGCCCACGATCCCAGACTGGGCCGTGCCAGAACGGAGTGGCCACAGTTCATCATTAACAGTCCGGGAGAATGATTCGCAATTTCGCTCTGCATCGAGCGAATCACACACAGCTTATCGGCATGCTTTGCCAGTTGAGGATAGAGCTCGCTGATTTCCAGCCCGCTCTGTCCGTGCTTCGAAAACTTGAACGGTGAGGCCCAAATGGTCCCGACTCGCTTTTTCTGCACATTCTGGAGTGTTTCCTTGATCGAATCCGGAAGCGGCTTTCCATCCAGTTTCGTTAGAGTGGGCTTGGGATCGAAAGTGTCCATTTGCGACGGACCACCGTTCATGAACAAATGAATCACCCTCTTCGCTCTTGCCGGAAAATGAGGCATTCTGGGAGCCAGGGGAGATTCCAATCCTGCCTTCACACCGTCCGCAGCTGCGAGCATATCAGAAGCGGCAACTGCTCCCATTCCAAACCCTAGCTGTTGCAGAGCGGCCCTTCTTGAAATTTGAAAATCGTTATCCATTTTCGGCATTTAATCCACGTAGAGGAATTCGTTCGACATGCAAAGAGACTGAGCCACCAGCGGCCAGGGATTCACCTTGCGATTCTCTTCAATATCGGCGAAACGACTGATCTTCACGATCTCATTCTCGACCGCCGGACGTTGCAGGACCCTTTGAAAGATGGTCTGAATTCGATCCTCCCTGCTCAAAGAAGAATCCAGCTTCAGAAAATCGACAACCCCTTGAGCCTGATCGGCGACAAACGGGGAATTCATCAGGAAAAGGGCCTGCGGCGCCACAACACTCTCACTTCGGGATTCCTGAGTCTGCATGGGCGATGGAAAATCAAAATTTCGCAGGGTCGGATCCTGATTAAATCGATTGATGAACCCGTATATGCTGCGGCGCTTCGTGTAGTTTTCTCCCCAGAGATCCCCGGCCCGCCCATGCATACGGACATCAAGCCTTCCGGACACGGTGAGTAGAGAATCCCGAAGCTCTTCAATCTGAAGTCGCTTCCGATTCGCCCGCCAGTACAATTTATTCTCCGGATCACTGCCTACCATCTCCTTACGGTCGTTGCTGCTTTGTTGATAGGTTTCCGAACTGACGATCATCTTAATCAGATACCTGGTAGACCAACCGTTCTTCACAAACTCGCTCGCGAGAAAATCCAAAAGTTCGGGGTTCGTCGGAGCAGCTCCCTGCAGTCCAAAATCAGAGGGCGTAGGGACCAGGTAACTCCCCATCAGTATTCCCCAGACCCGATTGACATAGACACGAGCAGTCAAAGGATTGTCAGGACTTGCGATTTTCTCAGCCAAATCAAGACGCCCGCTGTTCTTCTCGTTAAATTTCTTTTGGTCGGGATCCAGGACCTTCAGGAAACGACGGGGAACCTGGTCACCCTTTTGACGAGTATCACCTCGGATGTAAATCGTCGGGTTCACAGGCTTCTTCGCCTCTGCAATGCTCATCGCCCTGACAGGAGCACCATCATGAGAAATGAGAAGTTGAGCCAACTCCGTCTGCTCAATCGTCTCAGCCAGGGAGCGATTATTTCCTTTTTTCTTTTTATTACCTGCCTCTTTGATTTTCTTATCAACCGCCGCCCGCTTTTCCTCGTAGTCCTTCACCTGTTCAGGCGTCGGCGAGTACCCGGTAATTTTTGGGAATCTCTCGATGTTCCAAGGCGCCGGTTTCTCGATCGAATAGAAAACTCCGTATAGCGAGTAGTAGTCCGCTGTAGGAACAGGCTCGAATTTATGATCGTGACAACGAGCGCAGGAAACGGTCAGCCCGAGAAGCCCACGAGTCGTGGCATCAATCGCATCATCCGCAAAATCAGGAGAAACCGCCCGGTGCGGGGAAACCCCGATGAACCCGGTAGCAGCAAGTTCCGGCGAGTCTTTGGCAACTCCCATCAGATCAGCAGCCAACTGCTCCTTCACGAAAAGATCGAAGGGCTTGTCTTTGTTGAAAGCATCGATCACATAATCCCGGTAAGTGAAGGCATAGGGATAGTAATGCGGCGTTTTCGTATCCGCCCGATAGGTGCTGGCGGTGTCCGCATAACGGGCAACATCGAGCCACATTCGGGCGATGTGCTCTCCATAACGGGGCGATGCAATCAGGTCCTCAATCAGTGCATCCGTTTCCTTTTCAAACAACTCCTCTTCCACCGGAGGCAGCCCTGTCAGATCAAAACTCAAGCGTCTCGTCAATGTTCTCTTGTCGGCCCGCGGAGAAGGCGAAAGCCCCTCCTCTTCCATTCTCGCAAACACAAAACGGTCGATCGGATTCTTCGACCAGGAACCCTCTTTCACTTCGGGAGGATCAACAAAGGCTACCGGCTGAAAAGACCAATGCTCTTTCGCATGCTCAAAAATCATCGTCTGATCACCCAGTTGGGAAAACTGAGTCTCGCCCATATCTTCAGCCGGTCCGGGCGCCCCCATCTTGACCCATTGCTTTAAAACGGCCAAGGCTTCCTCCTCCAGCTTGTATTTCGGAGGCATTGCCAGGTCTTCATCGACATGGGAAATAGCTTCGATCAACAAAGACTCCCCAATCTGCCCGGGAACAATTGCCTTCCCCGTGTCGCCTCCTTCCAGCCAACCCACTTCCCGATCAAGAAGGAGCCCGCCCTTTCTCGCGTCCTCCTGTTCGGAATGACATTCGTAGCAGTGCTCTACAAGAACCGGTCTGATCTTTCTCTCGAAAAACTCGGCACCGTCCATCTTCTTTTCAGGAAGTGCATTCGCTTCTGTGAAAAAACAAAACACGATCAGGAATCCACCAGCTACCAAATAGGGAAAGATTAAAAAGGGAGCCTTTTTCCTGGGGAAAGATTGCACGGGGAAGAGTAAGCTCTGACGAATCCGAATCACGGATCACTTTCAACGTGTTTGCGTGAAGATCCGCCTTCATCCAGAGGAATATCCCAACCACCGCCAAGAGCCTGAATCAATTGGACCGTCGCAAGTTGGCGCGCAGATCTTGCCTGGATCAGTTCGCGATCCTCTTCCAGTTCAGTTCGCTGGGAATCGACCACTTCGAAAAAGCTAACAAGCCCACCATCGTATCGCTTTTGGGAAAGTTCCGATGCACGCCCCGCAGCGGAAGAAGCCCGTCGATGCGCTTCAATTTCACGGTCCAGAAACCGAATTCCGGCAAGGGCATCCTCCACTTCACGAAACGCTTTCAGGGCGGTTTCACGATACAGGCCGACGACTTCGGCACCTTCCGCTTTCACTCTGTCGCTATCGATTCCGGACCTGCCAGCCTGATAAAGTGGAACAACAATCTCCGGCCCCACCTCACCAAAGAGACTGGACGGATCCAGCAAGTCTCCCAGATCCAAACTGGAAAGTCCGCCTGCGGCCCCCAGGGTAACCCTCGGAAGGTACGACGCCTTCACAACTCCCAGACGCGCCGCAGCCGCCTGAATTCTCTGCTCGGCCGCATAAATATCCGGACGACGCTCCAGCAATTGCGAAGGAACTCCGGCGGGAATATTCGGCACATTTCGAACACCCCCCTTCTCCAAAGAAAAGGCTGCCGGGGTTTTCCCGACGAGAGCAGCCAGTGCATTAAAAAACTCGGAACGCCCCCTTTGCAGTTGCAGGACCTGCGCACGGACGGATTCCACCTCCGCTTCTGCTCTGGCAAGATCCAGGTCAGTGGTTTCGCCACCTTGAATTCGAGCATTCACCAGTCGCAGATTTTCCTCCCGCAATCCCACCGAGCGCCGCAATAGTCCCAGCTCGCCATCGATGTATCGCAGCTGGAAATAATTCCTCACCAGTTCTGACTGCAAAGAAAGCCGGGCCGCTGCCAGATCCGCTTCCGCAGCTTTCAGATCCGCACCCGCTGCATTGATACTCTGTCGAACCCGCCCCCATAGATCGATCTCCCATTGCAAATTCAGGGCAGAACGATACTCCGAATAATTCACCTCAGTCGGAACAAACACGCCACTCGAAGAATCACGCTTTCGCTTCCAAATCAAGTCACCACTGATCGATGGAAATCTGTCTGCTCTGGCTAAACCCAGCTCAGCACGCGCCCGGTCATATCTCGCCAGGGCGACTGCAATGGAGGGATTCTCCGAATCGAGTCGGGCTAGAAGTTTATTCAAATACAAATCATCAAAACACTTCCACCAATCGCCTGCAGGAAGAAGGGAACGCTTGCCATCTCGCGCTCGATACTCCCCTGTCACGGGTACAGAACTGTCGCCCAGCTCAGAGGGATCCACGACACAGCCGGACATCGCCATTGCCAAAATGGCAATGGCTCCCCGAAGCAGGTGTCGTTTGTTTGCGCCCATATTTCGTTTCGTGCGTGCAGAGAATCTGCGATCAGGCAGCCGCCACTATGTCATCCTGTTTCCGAAAGGCAAACATCGCGCTCAGAACTGTCGGAACCAAAAACAGTGTAAACACCGTTGATACGGCCAAGCCGCCCACAACGACAGCACCCAATCCGCGATACAATTCCGAACCTGCACCCGGCAGCAGCACCAGCGGCAACATTCCTCCAACACTCGTCAGGGTGCTCATCAGGATTGGCCGAACCCGGCTCTCCACCGAAGCGCGAATCGCTTCCTGCGGATCGAGGTTCGGATCATCTCTCATAAAGTTCAAAGTCTGATGCACAATCAGGATCGCATTATTCACCACCACTCCGGCGAGAATGACAAAGCCGAGAACAGTCAGCATATCCAGATTCTGAATTGGCGAGTACCGATCCGAAACACTCCACCAATGAACCAGCGCCAAGCCTATGAACCCTCCAAAAGTGGCCAGCGGAACACTGACCATGATAATCAGCGGATAGGCCCAGCTTTGGAAAAGAATCACCAGAAGCAGATAAATCACGAGAAAGGCAAGAACCAGCGTGCTTGAAATTGTTCCCATCAAACTGCCATCACCAAGCAGAGCGGTTTTGATTTCATTGAGATTCCCTGCTGAACCGGAAATCCCCGCTTCCACCGAAGTGGGGATCGCGCGGTTCTCGCGCAGTTCATCGAGCGAACTTCTTACGGCATCAATGGCGTTCTCAAGAGGCATCCCGCCGGGAGGAGTAAACTCCACGGTCACCGCCCTAAGTCGATCCACATGGCGGATCATTTCCGGACCCGCAACCCGCTGCAATTCGGCTATGCTGCTGAAATCGACCACTGCACCGCCGGGTGTCGCCACCGGCGTATCCATCAGTTCCTCGAGAGCACTGCCCCCTCTCGAATAACGACTCAGGATTTTCATATCCTTGAGTTCACCGTTTTCTTCATACTGACGAAACAAGAGAATTCCATCACCATTTGCCTGCACTGCGAGACCGAGATCGGAGCGGGTCATATCCAGTTCGCGAAGCCGTTCATCGTTCGGTACCAGCCGCAGTTCCGCCAGGGGAAGAGAAAAATTCGGGGGCTCCGGACGAACTGTCCCCGGTCCAAATTTCCCCATAATGCTACCGAACAAAGCTCCTGCTGCTGCGCTCACCTCATCGAGATCTTCACCGGTAAAATCCACCTTAATCGCCGAACCTGTTGTTCCGGCGACCCGAAAGAGAGGGGCCTGAAAAGCAAAGGCGATCGTATCGGGAGCTGCCGTTCCCGAAGTAGCGAAATTCAAAAGAGGCACCGCATCGACCACTCTTTTTTTATCGCTCGAAATTGCACCGTGAAACATTCGTCCTTCGAAGCTAACCAGAAAGTAGTGATCCAACTCCGGTGGCATTACCGTAGCGTCAGGAGGCCCGCCCCTTCCCATGGGAACTTCCTGCCGCTCGTCGCGCGGTCCGATCGGAATCCCGGCCTCTCTTTCCATCTTATCCTCAACTCCAAACTTATTGGGTGTCGTTTCCCAGGATGGTTGAATCCGTTTTTCAATACGCCGCCCCATCGTTGATAACTGTTCCAGATTGTAACTCGGCGGGGGAAAAAGCAGACCGAAGACCACATTCCGGTTTCCCGTGGGAAGATAATCGAGCGGAGGCAAAAGTTTCCCCGTACCGAAGATCGTGATAAAAAAGAAAAAGAGAATTACGAGAATCCGGCGAGGCCAGGAGCTGGTTGTCGCGGCGACTATCGCTGCAGCCCGGGTTGGAATCGCATTCACCAGATTCGTCATCGGCTGAAACAGTTTCGAGAAGAACCGGCCCAACCATGTTGTCTCATTGGAT